>JAAYOX010000417.1 GCA_012520135.1 Clostridia bacterium | reverse complement strand
CCGGCATAGCGAAAGCCACCGCCCAGCCGGCATCTTTTTCCGTCATCATCCTGGTAGGGATTGCAATAATCTCATCGGCATAAGGGGCAATCGTATTATGAGCCTTGGCTCCCCTGACTACTATCCCGTCCTCTTTCTTTTCCACTACCCGCAAATAGAGATCAGGATCTTCCTGCTGGTGAGGTCTTAAGGAGCGGTCCCCTTTGACATCTGTTTGAGCACAATTGCCTACCAGGTCCTCTTCCTGATATCTAGTTAGATAATTTAGAAAATTTTTGTGATACCCGGTGCCCAACTTATCATCCATATCTTTAGTGACTACCGACAAGGCATTCAAGGCATCAATCCCCATACATCTTTGAATACAGCCGCCTACCAGTTGACAGCAGGAACGGGTCATTTCCTGTTTTTTAAGTAGATCTTCGGGAGTTTGATGAATATGGCAGAACCGGTTAATCTTTTTGCCGGTAAGATGAGACACAGCCGTCATCAAATCTGCATGAGCAGGGTCCTGGGCCAAGTTAAAAGTTTCAGCGATAGTGTTAACCCCTCCCGCTAGAAGGGGATCATCCCGCCGGATTAACTTACCGTTCATATATACATTTGGCCGCATACTTTTCAGTTTGGCCCTGTATTCATCAGCAGTTCTCAATTATTTCCCCCCTCCGTTATCTTCCTTTAAACTGAGGCGTTCTCTTCTCAATAAAGGCCCTCATACCTTCTTTCTGATCCTCCGTTGCAAACAACAAGCTGAAACACTGGTGTTCATACCTGATGCCTGCCTCCAAATCCATTCTCAGCCCTTCATTGACAGCAGACTTGGCCAGCCTCAGTGCCACAGCACCTCTCCTTGCCAATTTTCCGGCCAATTTCTCCGCTTCGGTAAAGAGCTCATCCACCGGAACCACTTTATTCACCAATCCTATGCGATAGGCTTCCCGGGCATCAATGAAATCCCCGGTAAAAATCAATTCCTTTGCCAGGCCTGCTCCAATTAGACGGGGTAATCGCTGGGTTCCTCCGGCTCCCGGCAAAATGCCCAGTTTGATTTCCGGCAGTCCCAACTGGGCATTATCGGCGGCAATCCGGAAATCAGCGGTCAGAGCAAGTTCCAATCCTCCTCCCAGGGCATATCCCGCGATCACCGCAATCACCGGTTTCGGCATGTTTTCCAGTAAGTGAAATGCCCGGTGGGAGGGTTTATCGGTAAGGACCATATCTACAGCCGTCATCTCCACCATTTGTTTAATATCCGCCCCTGCGGCAAACACTTTTGGACCTCCGGTAATGAGAACCACCTTTACAGTATCATCTCCACCCAACCGGATTGCCGCTTCCGCCAGTTCGTTAAACACATGGCTGTTAAGCGCATTCAGCACTTCCGGTCGATTGAGGGTTATAGTGGCAATCCCTTCGTTGATTTCCACGTTTATAGTTTCAAAAGACAATTGCGGTCACTCCTTTCCACAATTTCCATGAAAATTGTGCTATCCCCTGCTGTCACAAAAATCATGCCAAGCTTAAGAATAAACTCTGCTCGCTGCTAAACCACATTTCCCTAACCTGAGAATTGATAAGCCTAATTTTCTTGCTTCTGCTCCTGCCAGTACCGCACATCAAAAATGTATAGTTTCTATACACTTAAAATTACTCCGGCGAAAACGCTTATAACCTTATTGACTAACGGTGATTTGAGCCCCACCGGACAGCACCCGGTCCCCGTCCTGATTGACAGCCTCTAAATCACAAATTAGGGTATTTCCTTCACGTTCCCGGATTACACCGGAAAAAGTAATCTCCTCTTTCTCATAAACCATTCCCTCAAAGCGAACCTCGAAGCGAGTAATTACACCTTCCTGCCCTATCCATTCCGTCAGCATAACTCCCAGTTGGGCCATAGTCAGCATGCCATGGGCAATAACTCCTTTTAACCCTAATTGACGAGCATAGTTATCATCCAGGTGAATCGGATTAAAATCCCCGGAGGCTTCCGCGTACTGCCGCAATTGTAAGGCGCTGGGGACCCACTGCCTTCCCGGAATCCGGTCGCCGGCCTCGTAATTAATCAATTTCTTCATCATTCGTCCCCCTTTCGGGGTATAATCACGGTGGAAATGCCGGCGAATACTTGTTCCCGGGCCAAATTGTACCCTTTCGTCTCCACCGAGACAAAAGTCATCTTGCCCAGCTTCCCCTGGCGATGGTAAACCTGCTTAATAGAGGTGGTGTAAGTAATGGTGTCTCCAATTTGTAAGGGACGATGATAAATGAATTTTTGTTCTCCATGGATTGCGCCTTCCAAGGGCAATTCCAATCCGGGGATTTTGATATCCAGCATCGTTATGATAAAAGTAGGAGGAACTGTCCCGTCAAAAGGCACCCCGATAGCTTCTGTAAATCTTCTTACCCTTTCGGCCGTAACCTTGACGGAAACCGGCCGGCTCTCCACACCGATTAGTTCTTCATCTACCATAATCTTCACACCCTTTCCTCACCTGTCTTCCTCGTTTTCGCGCAAATTCTTTTTTACTTTGACTGGCAATGATGTTACGCCGGATTTCCACGGTTCCTCGCCATACCGTTATGCAGTCCAACTCCTTGTTTTTTGCGATGTTCGGGAGTCTTTTGTACCTGTAAAAATAACCCAGCCGGCTTTTGTCATTGCAACATCCATGCCACTATCTCACCATAACTCTATGAGCTATTTAACCGGCTTTTTTACCGGGAAGCAGTTTAGAAAATAAACAAAGTACCCGGCAGGTATATAGTTTTTAAACACAACTACCTCTGCCGGGAACTGCTAATTATCGATGGAAATATTATATTGCCTTAATTTCTCATAAAAAGTCCTGCGGGAAATCCCCAAAGCTTTGATTGCTTGGGTACGGTTATTATTGTTATGGGCTAAAGCCGCCGTGATCAATTCTTTTTCCAACCGGCTCACTGCCGCCTTCAAATTGTATATATTAGCCGGAACCTGTTTGCCGGGATTGGAGGGAAGCAAATAACCGGGGAGATGCTGAGGCTCAATAATAGGTCCCCCGCAGACAATGCCGGCGTGTTCCAGCACATTCTGCAGTTCACGAATATTGCCGGGCCAGTCATGACCGTGTAAAACCCACTCTGCTTGGGGAGACAGAATTAGCTCGTAGCCTAATTCCTTGGAAAACCGGCGCAAAAAATGATGGGCAATAGCGCCGATATCGTCTTTTCGTTCCCTTAAAGGCGGTAATACCAGAGGAACTATATTTAACCGGTAGTATAAGTCCTGCCTGAAGCTACCCGCTTTCACCATGCCGGCCAAATCTTTATTAGTAGCCGCAATTACCCTGAAATCAACTTTAATAGACTTGGTACCGCCAATTCGCTCAATTTCCTTTTCCTGCAAAACCCTTAAGAGTTTAGCCTGCATAGCCAGGCTCATATCGCCGATCTCGTCCAGAAAAATAGTTCCTTCATGGGCCAACTCAAACTTGCCCAGCTTTCCTCCCTTTTTAGCGCCGGTAAAGGAACCCTCTTCAAAGCCAAAGAGTTCGCTTTCCAGCAGTTGTCCGGGAATAGCCGCACAATTGACTTTAATTAAAGGCTTGTCCTTCCGGCGGCTGGCATGGTGAATTGCTTTGGCCAGCACTTCTTTGCCAACCCCGCTTTCCCCCAGAATGAGGATTGTACTGTCAGTCTTAGCCACTTTCGCCGCCAGGTGGAGAGTCTCCTTAAGCCGGCTATTCTGGCCGATATACTCCTTAAAGGAAAGAGGCAGCGGCTCTACTTGGTTTAACTGCTCTTTGAGATAATCAGCCACTCCTTTAGTCCTTTGCAGTTCGGAGGTTAATTGGACTATTTCCGTAATATTGTTGAAAATAGCCACACTGCCTATAATCCGGTCACCATCCAGTAAAGGAAATACATGTCCCACTACATCCAAGCCCAAAGATTTAATATAATCTCTGCCCGTACTGGCCATACCCGTATGCAAGGCACGGATGACTGCCGCTTCCGGTTCTATATCGGACAGCTTCCGCCCCAAAACTTTTTGAATAGGCACTCCCAAGATTTTAGCATAGGCTTCATTGGCGTAGACTATAGTGGTATTGGAATCGATTACTAAAACTACATCCTGGATTTTATTCAGAATTTTTAGTAACATTTCTTGATCCCACTGCTTAATTACACTAGAGGTCATCGTATGATCCACTGGTTTTCGCCTCCGGAAAATATATAGTGCCTTTTCTAGCCCAGAGATACAATATGTTTCAGTTCAAGTAGGACAAACCGGTTGAT
>JAAYOX010000416.1 GCA_012520135.1 Clostridia bacterium | reverse complement strand
AATCGGCCTTTAGCCGGCAGCCTACTCTCGCTCACTTTAGCGATGGGATTAGGTTGTCTCCTGAGGATAGAGATGTTCTGAATAAAATAGTAGTGGAGAAAGTCAAGGTGTATCCCGGTTCTTGCTGTTGGGAACTGCACCTTCGTTTTCATTGTATCTGCGAGGAATGGGATGAGATTTGGGCTAATTTATCGAAACACTTTTTGATTCAGGTACCCGGATTGAAAGAAGTTAATTATGTGGAATATTACCGGTGTAAACAAGATTTGAATCTTTTTCTCCGACAGTATGAAAGTGTGTTTTTAAGCAAAGTGACGGAAAGAATACCTGCCTGTGCAGGATGGCTGTCTTCAGCTCGTCTGGATGTTCAAGGGGACAGAATTGTTGTCCGGCTTTCCAACAATTTGGGAGTTCAGTTTATGCTGGATAAAGGCGTGGACCGGGTACTCTCTGTTATTTTGCAGGAATTCTTCGGGCTGCAGGCCAGATTTGTTTTTGCAGTTGATGAGTCTCTGGATACAGGGATCAAGATTGAGCCTAAGCCAATAATTATCCCAAGAAACCTTGACAGTAATCAACCGAACCGGAAACGGCCCAAGCAGGCGGACCAAGATGAAAATACACATCTTTTAGGAAAGCAGATCAAAAATGAAATCACTCCTATCTCCGCTATCCAGGATGAGGAAAAGAGTATTGCCATTCGTGGCCAGGTGATTAACCTAGAGGCCAGGGAACTGAAAAGCGGCAGGATCTTATATATGTGGGATATTAGCGATGGCAACGATACCATTACAGTTAAGGTGTTCAGTGACGAAAAAAATCAGGAGGCTCTCGGTAGCATTGGGAAAGGCCAGTGGCTTTTGGTTCAGGGACCGGTCCAGCATGACCGTTACACCCAGGAATTAACTCTGATGGCCAGGGATATTAATAAGGCTATGCCTGAGTTGCGGGAGGATAATGCCTCCGAAAAAAGAGTGGAACTTCATTTGCATACTAAAATGAGTGCTTTAGACGGCATGGTGGATGTAGGTGAAGCCATTAAAACTGCAGCCAGGTGGGGGCATCCGGCCATTGCGATCACGGATCACGGTGTGGTTCAAGCCTTTCCCGAGGCTTATGAGGTAGGCCGAAAGCTGGGCATAAAAATTATTTATGGAGTCGAAGGATATTTAATCGAAGGTACCGGGCAAAAAGAGAATTACTATCATATTGTTATTCTGGCTAAAAATCAGCAGGGGCTGGAAAACCTTTACCGGTTAATCACCATTTCCCATTTGGAACATTTCTACCGGAAGCCCCGTATTCCTCGTCAAGCTTTGTCCGAACTGCGGGAAGGATTGCTGTTAGGTTCTGCCTGTGAAGCAGGAGAGTTGATCCAAGCTTATTTACAAGGGGCTTCCTGGGAGGAACTATGCCGGATTGCTGATTTTTACGATTATCTTGAGATCCAGCCGACAGGTAATAATGAATTCTTGCTTCGCAACGGTACCGTCAAGTCTATAACTGAATTGCAGGAACTGAACAAAAAGTTGTTTGAGTTAGGTGAAGAATTGGGGAAACCGGTGGTGGCTACGGGAGATGTGCATTTTCTCAATCCGGAAGATGCTATTTACCGTCGGATTTTGCAAGCGGGGCAAAACTATGAAGATTTGGGACAGGCACCTTTATTCCTTCGCACCACCGAGGAAATGCTGGCGGAATTCGACTATTT
>JAAYOX010000415.1 GCA_012520135.1 Clostridia bacterium | reverse complement strand
ATAGCAATAAATGCTAATTAACTCTTTGTTTTTGGTTGATAATAGTATATAATAAGTACCAATAGCTGATTTCTGTAAAAAATTTTCAAACTTTTTTACCTTAGCTTGGGGAGGAATTATTTTGAAAACGATAAAAATCCCAGAAGCCACTATAATCCGTCTATCGGTCTACTCAAGGTATTTGGCACAATGTGATCGACGGGGTATTGTCACTATTTCTTCCAATGAAATAGCAGAAGGAGTAGGTGTGAGCTCGGCCCAAGTACGTAAAGATTTGGCCTATTTCGGTGAATTCGGAACCCGGGGTGTAGGTTATAATGTAAAAGACCTGCATCGCCATATCATGAAGATCTTAGGCTTAAACCAGAAATGGCCGTTAGTCATCGTTGGGGCCGGTAACTTAGGGACTGCGCTATCCATGTATGGGGGCTTCCGGGAAAGGGGCTTTCATGTGGTTGGGATTTTTGATGATGATCCCAACAAGATAGGCTACAAGCTCAACGGTGTGGAAGTCTTCCCCATCAGTAAGTTAAAAGAGGTTGTAGCAGAAGGGGGCGCCAAAATAGGTGTGATCACTGTTCCTGCACCGGCGGCGCAGGAAGTAGCTAATGCTCTCATCGAATCAGGAGTAAAGGCATTGTTGAATTTTGCACCGGTAGTGCTCAGTGTGCCTCCTGAAATTGAACTGCGTAATGTAGATTTGTCGGTAAACCTGGAGATTTTGACTTTCAACCTCGGCTATCGGCGAGGAATAGACTAGAAGTAACGCCTTGGTTGCAAAGGCGTTATTTTTTTAATGCTCGAAGGAGGAAAAAATTTGCAATTACTTTTAGCCTCTGGGTCTCCCAGAAGAAAAGAACTACTGGAAAGATTAGGTTTCCCCTTTGAAGTTGCGGTTAGCAAGACCGAAGAGGTAATGCACGAAGATATGCCCCCTGAAAAGTTGGCGGAGCAGCTTGCTTTAACAAAAGCACAAGATGTAGCTCAAAAGTATCAATCAGGCTTAGTCATCGGCGCCGATACCATAGTAGTGCTGGAGAATCGAATACTGGGAAAGCCGGCTACCAAGGAAGAGGCCCGGCAAATGCTGTCTTTACTGAGCGGTAGTTTGCACCAGGTTATTACCGGACTGGCTGTAGTAGACGCCGGTACCGGAGAAAAACAGGTAGCCCATGAAACTACCAAGGTTTGGTTTCGTCCTTTGGAAGCAACGGAAATAGAATGGTATGTAGAAACCGGTGAACCGATGGACAAAGCCGGCGCCTACGGTATTCAGGGGAAGGGCAGCATTCTGGTGGACAAGATTGAAGGCTGCTATTTCAACGTAGTAGGCCTGCCCCTCACCAGGCTGTACCTGATGCTAAAAGAAATGGGAGTTAGCCTCACAGCTTAAGACACAAGACTGTTAAGTCACAGATAAGCCAATTGGCGTTAATCGAGGGCTTCAGAGGAGCCCGGTTTGGGGATGAGCTCAGTCGCCCTCGGATGCCTCCGAAATCGCACCCTGCGGGTGCTCATGCCGTCGGCATTATCCCTCGGTCTCCTTCGCTCTTTTGATTTTGGCTCCAATTCAGCCCTCCGATTAACGCCAATTTGCCTTTTATGACAAAGTCTATGGGGTCTCAATTGTTATCGGAGCGGGTGTTGTACCCACGACCGCCGGCAGCAAACTGCCGGTAACAGTGTAGGGGTTTTGCTGTAGCGGGGTAACAATGAGACCGCTGGAAGGGAGGAGGAGCCATGGAGTACCGCTGGACTATTAAAGACCTGCCTCCGGCTATGCGTCCCAGGGAGAAGATGGCGGAGTTGGGGCCGGGGGGATTAACCGACGGGGAATTGTTGGCGATTTTATTGGGAACAGGTAGCAAGACGGAGAGTGCTATTGAAATGGCCAACCGGATTTTGGCCCATGGAAAGGGGCTTCGCTTCTTGGCCGAGGCGGAGATTCATGATCTGTTAGAAATACCTTGGATCGGATTGGCTAAGGCTTGTCAAATCAAAGCGGCCCTAGAACTGGGACGGAGAGTAGCCCTGGAAAGCGGGGCAGAAAAACCGGTCATTAAAACACCGGAAGATGTAGCTTCTCTTCTGATGGAAAAGATGCGGTATCTGGACCGGGAGCATTTTATGGTCTTGTTGTTGGATACCAAGAACCAAGTTATCGCTATGGAAACCGTATCCATCGGCAGTCTTAACTCTACGGTAGTACATCCCAGGGAACTGTTTAAACAAGCCATCAAAAGAAGTGCCGCCTCGGTTATTTTGGCTCATAATCACCCCAGTGGTGATCCCACCCCAAGCAGTGAAGATTTGGCTGTAACCAAAAGACTGGTGGAGGGTGGACAACTGTTAGGCATTGAGGTTCTTGATCATGTGATTATTGGGGATCAAAAACATTGCAGTTTGAAACGCCAGGGAAAAATTTAATAGGCTGCTACTGTTCTTTCCATGTTATTCCAAGACGCAAACTTGCCTTGAATACCTGAACACTACATTATACAATGTTATTTGATACTAAAAGTATTTTATTGAGTCTTTTTGACATGGAAGGAGTCATCTCATGTTATTTGCTAGGGATCTTGGTATAGATTTAGGAACCGCTAATACACTCGTTTACGTAAGAGGCAAAGGGGTAGTAGTACAGGAACCGTCAGTAGTGGCTATTCAAAGGGAAACCGGTAAGGTATTGGCTGTAGGTGAAGAGGCCAAGAATATGATCGGCCGCACCCCGGGCAATATTGTAGCCATCAGGCCCATGAAAGACGGAGTAATTGCGGATTTCGACGTGACTCAGAGTATGCTCCGTTATTTTATTAATAGAGTAATCAAAAAGAGTATTTTGATCCGTCCCCGGGTAGTAATCGGAGTGCCTTCGGGTGTCACTGCCGTAGAAGAGAGGGCTGTCAAGGAAGCAGCTCTTCAGGCAGGGGCCAAAGAGGCCTATTTAATCGAGGAGCCGATGGCCGCAGCGATTGGGGCCGGGTTGCCTGTTCATGAACCTACAGGTAATATGATCGTGGATATTGGGGGAGGTACCACCGAAGTTGCCATTATCTCCTTGGGGGGAATTGTATCCAGCCGTTCTATCCGGATCGGGGGAGATGAATTTGATGAAGCAATCGCCCATCATATTAAAAGAAAGTATAATTTAATGGTGGGGGAAAGGACAGCAGAGGAGATAAAGCTTGAGATCGGAGCCGCCTATTTTGGCAGCTCACCGGAAGGTGAAGAACGACGTTCTATGACACACTTGGTACGAGGCCGGGATATGGTTTCAGGGCTTCCTCAAACTATTGAAGTATCGGCAGTTGAGGTTCAACAAGCTTTGGCGGAGCCGGTGAATGGTATTATTGAAGGGATTAAGGTCTGCTTGGAAAAAACTCCTCCTGA
The DNA here is from genome assembly GCA_012520135.1 of Clostridia bacterium. Taxonomy (GTDB): domain Bacteria; phylum Bacillota; class DULZ01; order DULZ01; family DULZ01; genus JAAZDD01. Next base: position 1,525 of record JAAYOX010000415.1, on the reverse strand, counting down.
GTTGGCGGCTGATATCATGGATCGGGGGATTGTGATGACCGGTGGCGGGTCTCTTTTGTGGGGTATGCAGCAATTAGTTCGTGAAGAAACCGGGATGCCGGTTCAATTAGCCGAGGAGGCTTTAGTCTCAGTGGCAATTGGTACGGGTAAGGTGCTAGAGAATATCGGAATGCTAAAGAGGGTGTTAATCCCTTCAAGAAGGATGGGATAAAAAGGGGCGTGAGAAAGGGTGAGACGCCGGAAAATTAACCAAAAGATAGTAATTCTTTTGGTTGTTTTGGTGATGTCTGTTGCATTGGCTTTTTTTACCAGCTCAGAACGTCCCCTGGTGGTTAAAGTGGAGGCTTTTTGGCAGGATCTGTTGGCACCCTTGGAAAATGGTGTGACAACTTTGGTACAGACCGGGAAAAACATAGTAGATCGGGTAGTAAATTACCAACACATTCAAGCAGAAAATGAAGCATTAAAGCAGCAGTTGGAGGAACTGGAGGAAAAAGTACATTTGTTGGAGGAATACCGGCTGGAAAATATCAGGTTAAGGACTATTCTCCACTTTGAATCTTTTTTTGCGGATCAGTATGAGATGCTGGGGGCCAAGGTAGTGGCCCGTCATCCCTCTAATTGGCGGCAAACATTGACGATCAATCGCGGCCGGAGAGATGGCATCAGGGAAGGAATGGCGGTTATTACTCCCCGGGGTGTAGTAGGAAGAATAGGTACTCTGGGAGAACGTTCGGCTGAAGTGATTTTGATTTTGGATCATGAAGGTGCCCTGGGAGGAATGATCCAGAGTACCCGTTTCCCTGGTATCGTGGAAAGTACCGGTGATCGGAACATACCTTTACAGATGATTCAATTGCCTCATGATAGTCCGGTCAAAGAGAACCAGACGGTAGTTACCTCCGGTTTAGGCGGTATTTTTCCCAAAGGGCTGAGGATTGGCTATATAGTAGACGTACAACCGGAGCCTAACGGACTTATGAAGAAGGCGTTTGTCATGCCTTTTGTGGATTTTGAACGGATTGAGGAAGTACTGGTGATTATGGCTGAGAAAGGAGGGGAATAGATGCACTATGGGATTCTTGGTGCCTGTTTATTCCTCTCTTTGACATTGGAAGCTACAGTATTCAATAATTTGACCATTTGGGGAATCAAGCCGGACTTATTGTTGGTTTTGGTGATTATCTACGGTTTGTTCCGGGGGAGTGTACCCGGGGCTCAATTGGGGTTTGTTTACGGGTTAGTCGAAGATCTTTTGCTGGGCCACTTTGTCGGTTTAAACGCAGCCGGTAAAATGCTGATTGGCTACGGTATGGGCTGGGGCGAGAAACGGTTTTTTAAAGATAATATTTTTGTACCCGTTTTCACTGTTTTTACGGGTACCATTATCTTTTTGTTTTTATATTTATTGTTATACTCATTGGTGACCGGAATGGGCCACTTCACTGCTTTTCGGCAGATGGCCATACCTTTAGCCCTTTACAATACAATAGTGGGTATAATAGTTTATAAACCTTTTGCCCGT
>JAAYOX010000414.1 GCA_012520135.1 Clostridia bacterium | reverse complement strand
TAATGGCAACGAAAATGTAATATTCAATTATAGGCCTTTATAAATAAAGGGAGGTGAAGCTTGTGCGCTTAGAATTAGGTAATATTTTCATCAAAGATGTACAGTTCGGTGATTCTACAAAGGTAGAAGGCGGAGTACTTTACATTAATAAGGATGAAATGCTCAATGCAATTGGTGGGGATGAACACATTAAAAGTCTTGACATCGACATAGCTCGTCCGGGAGAAGAAGTCAGAATTACTCCTGTAAAAGACGTTATTGAACCAAGGGTGAAGGTTGAAGGTTCAGGAGCAATATTCCCAGGATTGGTAAATAAGGTTACCACTGTAGGTAGTGGTCGCACACATGCTTTAAAGAATGTGGCAGTAGTGACAGCAGGAAGAATCGTTGGTTTCCAAGAGGGTATCATTGATATGTCAGGTCCTGGAGCAGAATATACACCATTTTCAGGGCTAAACAACGTAGTTGTTGTTGCAGATGTAATTGATGGTCTAAAACAACACGCTCACGAAGAAGCTGTAAGGAAGGTAGGTTTTAAGGCTGCTGCTTATTTAGGAGAAGCCGGAAGAGACGTAATACCTGACGAAGTAAAGGTATATGAAACAGAACCATTACTAGACTCAATAAAGAAATATCCAGACTTACCAAAGGTAGGATATATTTACATGCTTCAAACTCAAGGCTTACTTCATGACACATATGTATATGGAGTAGATGCTAAGAAGATTGTTCCGACAATTATATATCCGACAGAAGTTATGGACGGTGCTGTTGTAAGCGGTAACTGTGTTTCTGCTTGCGATAAAAACCCAAGTTATGTTCATATGAACAACCCAATAATTGAAGACCTTTTTGAAAAACATGGTAAAGAATTGAACTTTGTAGGTGTAATTATTACAAACGAAAACGTTTACCTTGCCGACAAAATGAGATCATCAGATTGGGCTGCAAAACTAGCCGGATATCTGGGATTAGACGGAGCCGTTGTATCTCAAGAAGGCTTTGGTAACCCGGATACGGACCTTATCATGAACTGTGTTAAAATTGAAGATGCAGGAATTAAAACTGTTATTGTTACCAACGAATATGCCGGTAGGGACGGTGCTTCCCAGTCATTGGCGGATGCGGATGCAAAGGCAGATGCCGTTGTAAGCAATGGTAACTCTAACGAACTTATTGTTTTACCACCGATGAAAAAGGTAATCGGTACATTAGACTATGTTGATATAATTGCCGGTGGATTTGCAGGCAGCTTAAGGGCAGACGGCAGTATTGAGGCAGAGATCCAGGTAATAACAGGTTCTACTAATGAGGTAGGATTTGTTAAATTATCATCTAAGGGATATTAAACAAGCAGTTTGGTTCAAATGTTTTCAATATTACAATAATAAAGCGGCTTAAAAGCTGAAACTATAGAAAGGATGGGACTTTTATGGCAGGATTTGATGGAAAAAAAATCATCATAATCGGCGATAGAGATGGAATTCCAGGCCCAGCTGTCGAAGAATGTCTAAAAGGCACCGGTGCAGAAATAGCATTTTCAGCTACCGAGTGCTTTGTGTGAACCGCTGCAGGTGCTATGGACCTTGAGAACCAACGAAGGGTAAAGGATATTGCTGAAAACAACCCAGTAGAAGATATAGTAGTAATCTTAGGAGGAGCAGAAGCTTCATCCGCAAGATTAATGGGGGAAACTGTTACAACAGGAGATCCGACCTTTGCAGGTCCTTTAGCAGGAGTTCCGTTAGGATTAACGGTATACCATGCGGTAGAACCACAATTTAAAGATTCGGTAGACGAAGATGTTTATGATGATCAAATCGGCATGATGGAAATGGTACTTGATGTTGATGAGATCATTTCAGCAATGAATGAAGTAAGAGGATAATAATTCTTTAAAATAATTATTGATTAAATAAATTCCCGTTAAAAATGAGAGAGGGGGGAAAACATGAGCAAGAAAAAAGTTGTTCATTATATAAATCAGTTTTTCGCTGGAATCGGTGGAGAAGAAAAAGCTGATCATAAACCTGAAGTAAGGGAAGGAGTAGTCGGCCCTGGTTTAGGTATAAATGCAGCATTAAAAGATGATGCTGAAATTATAGCGACCGTTATCTGCGGTGACACCTATTTTAACGAACATTTGGAAGAAGCCGAAGCTGCAGTACTTGAATTGATTGAAAAATATAATCCTGATCTTTTCATAGCAGGTCCTGCATTTAATGCCGGTAGATACGGAGTTGCTGCCGGTGCGGTAACAAAAGCCGTAAGTGAAAAGTTAGGTATTCCTGCTGTAACAGCTATGTATGAGGAAAATCCAGGTGCAGATATGTACAAATCTGACGTATATATCGTAAAAACCGGTAACTCTGCTGCTACTATGGGGAAAGCTATACCTGCACTCACATCACTTGCTCTTAAATTGTTAAAAGGTGAGGAAATAGGAACACCTGAAGAAGACAATTACATGGAAAGAGGTATTAGAGTAAATTACTTCGCTGATAAAAGAGGTTCAGCTAGGGCTGTTGATATGCTTATCAAAAAGCTAAAAGGCGAGGAGTTTGTAACCGAGTATCCAATGCCTGCATTCGACAGGGTATTCCCGAACCCGGCTGTAAAAGATATAACCAAAGCAAAGATTGGTTTGGTAACATCCGGAGGTATTGTTCCTAAGGGCAACCCGGATAGAATCGAATCCTCAAGTGCATCTAAATATGGAAGATATGATATTACCGGAATTGATGCATTAACATCAGAAACCCATCAAACTGCTCATGGTGGATATGACCCGGTATATGCTAATGAGAATCCTAACAGGGTACTTCCGGTAGACGTAATGAGAGACCTCGAAAGAGAAGGCAAGATTGGATCATTGCATAACATTTACTATGCTACAGTTGGAAATGGTACAGCTGTTGCAAGTGCTAAGAAATATGCCGAAGCTTTCTCAAAAGAATTAGTGGCCGATGGTGTTGACGCAGTTATACTTTCCTCAACATGAGGTACCTGTACACGTTGCGGTGCAACACTAGT
>JAAYOX010000413.1 GCA_012520135.1 Clostridia bacterium | reverse complement strand
AGAAGTTTATACCATTGCGGACCCAGCCGGGGATTGGGGCTTTCCTTCTCCCTACGGTCATTATGATCGGGGTCCGGGAACCCTGAGAATGAGCTTTCTCTTTGATACTTTAATTTGGCGGGATGCTGAAGGTTTTGTACCGGCTCTGGCCGGTTCATGGGAATACATAGGGGAGGAAACAGCTTATCTGTTTGAACTACGTCCCAATGTGACCTGGCACGACGGGGAGCCCTTTACCGCTGAGGATGTTGCCTTTACCTTCAGGTATCTGGAGCAGCATCCTTACAGCCTGGCGGATATTTCCATGGTGGCTGCAGTGGAAGTATTGGACGATTACCGGTTGAAGGTAAAACTCCATGAGCCTTCTGCACCCTTTTTAACCCGGGTTGCCGGTGCTGTACCCATTCTGCCGGAGCATATCTGGCAATCGGTGGAAAATCCCAAAGAGTTTAACCGGCCGGAGGCGGTGATTGGAACGGGACCTTATAAATTGGCGGATTATAACCGGGAACAGGGCAGTTACCTGTACCTAGCCAATGAGGATTATTATTTAGGGGTACCCTTGGTGAAACAGCTTCGTTTCGTCAAATTGAATCCCCAGTTAGCCGGTGCGGCTCTCTTGAGGGGTGAAATCAATTATACGCCTATCCCGCCGGATATGTTAGCACAGCTCCAGGATAAAGATGTCTCAATCTTGAAAGCCGATAACGATTGGGCATTGAAACTCATGTTCAATCATACCAAGGAGCCGTTTTCCAGTAAAGAATTCCGCCAGGGGTTGGCTTATGCCATTGACCGTCAAGAGCTTGTAGACATTACCAAAAGGGGCTTTGGCCTGGCAGGTAGTCCGGGGTTATTGTCAGAAACATCAGCTTGGTATAATGGTTCAGTTATGGCCTACGAGTACGATCAGGAAAAAGCCTTGTCTATGTTTAGACAAGCCGGCTATTATTATGATGCAGGTAAGCTGGTTAAAAATGGAGAGCCGGTAGTGTTTACTCTATTATTTGATCCTGATACGGAAAGGGAATCCCAGTTGCTGAAAAGTCAATTGGAGAGGGTAGGGATTGAACTTCAATTGCGCAGTGTTGAAGCAAAAACCAGGGATTCTTTGGTGTTGGACTGGCAGTTTGAGCTTGCTCTGCTGGGTCATGGAGGCTTGGGAACAGATCCCTCCTTCTATACCCAGGTGATTGTGGGACCTTCTTTCCATAGTGCCCGCTACACGGCTAATGAGCAGTTGAACAGTTTGATCAAAGACCAGTTGAAGACCATGGATCGAACCGGCAGGCTGGAGTTGTTAAGTGAAATTCAGGAAATTTATGCTGAGGAGATGCCTTCTCTCACCTTGTACTATCCTGATAATTATTTTGCCCATGACGGCCAAATTGAGCTGTATAATACCTGGCAGGGCGTAGCAACGGGAGTGCCACTGCCATTAAATAAGCTGGCCTTTGTTACGGGAGGGGGAACACCGTAATGAAATGGCACAAGGGGCTTACCGGCTATGGTATCGCCTTGATTTTGATTATTACCTTGAATTTCGTCTTGCCTCGTTTATTACCCGGGGATCCCTTGTTGGCCATTTACGGAGAAGAGGCTTTACTTACTATGTCAGTGGAGCAGCAGGTGCTTCTGAGAGAAAGATTGGGTTTGGATGCTCCCTTGCTGAACCAATATGTTTTATATTGGCGTAACCTGTTTCAGGGAGACTTGGGCTATTCATATTATTACAAAGCACCGGTGACAGAAGTACTTTTGGGTGCCCTGCCTTGGAGCTTACTCCTGGTAGGTACCTCCCTCTTCTTGTCTACTTGGCTGGGACTGGTCTTAGGGCTGGAATCAGGCTGGCGCAGGGGTAAGGCCTTTGACGGTGTTTTGCTGACGGGCATAGTATTGCTGGGAGGCATCCCTGATTTCTTTTTGGGGATGCTGCTCTTGATCTATTTCGGCGTTACCCTGCAATTGTTTCCCTTGTCGGGAAGTATAACCCTTTATAGCAGTTTAAGCGGCTTTCCTCTGGTACTGGATATTCTTTGGCATCTGGTGTTGCCGGTAGTCTCCTTAACTCTGGTGAGATTGTCAGGCATCTATTTAGTGGCCAGAAATTCCATGATTGGAACCATGACTGAGCCTTTTGTGTTTACTGCTAAAGCGAAAGGACTGTCCGGGAGAGGTATCCGGTATAAGCATGCCGGTAAACATGTTTTATTACCAGTGATCACTCAGTTGGGAGTGGGATTGGGCCGGTTGGCTACCGGTTCCCTGTTTATTGAAATGGTTTTTTCTTATCCCGGTTTAGGCCTGATCCTGCAAAAAGGTTTGGAGGCCAGGGATTATCCCCTTTTGACAGGAACGGCCATTGTCATTGCTTCGGGAGTATTACTGGGCAGTTTTTTAGTGGAAATAATCTATGGCAGAATTGATCCGAGGTTGAAACATGCACATTAATTATTGGCAGAGTACAAAAAAGAATCATCTGGGTAAAATAGGCCTGGTGTTGCTGGGGGTCGTAATCGCGGTAGCCTGTTTGTCCCCTTTCTTACCACTTCACAATCCTTACAGCCAGAGCACGTCAATTTTTTTCCCTCCTTCGGGAGAACATTGGCTGGGAACCAATGATGTAGGACAAGACATTTTTGCCCAGCTTCTGTTTGGAACCAGGACCTCCCTGGTAATAGCGGTGGCAGTAGGCAGCCTGGCTACTTTGCTCAGTGCAATAATCGGTGCAGGGGCCGGTTTCCTGGGAGGCCGGGTTGACCAAGTGGCTATGCGTTTGGTCGATGCTATGTTGGCGATCCCGCCTCTTCTGTTGATGATCATGGCCGGGGCCTATTTAAGGCCGGGAATGTTTACTTTGCTTCTCTTAATAGGGGCTGTTACCTGGCCCGGAGGGGCTAGGATTCTCAGGGCACAGACTATGGCTTTAAAAGAAAAATGGCATGTAAAAGCTGCCCGGTGTTTTGGAGCCGGTCCCCTTTATCTGCTCCGCAAACATATTCTACCGGACTTGGCTCCCTTGATGGTGGCTTTGTTTCTTCAAAACGCCAGGAGGGCAGTGGTGATGGAAGCGGGATTGTCTTTTCTCGGTATTACGGACCCAATGCTTTTAAGCTGGGGGAAAATGCTTCATTATGCCATGAAATATATTTATCTTGATGTTTGGCGGTGGTGGCTGTTGCCGGTGGGGATCAGCTTGTCTTTGACGGTGATGTCATTTGCATTGCTGGGTTATGTATTGGAAGAAACCATGGATCCGAGGCTGAGGAGGGACAGTCATGCTCACCATTAACAACTTAAGTGCCCGGTTTGACCGTTTCGCTGTGCTTAGAGGAGTAGACTTGGAACTCCAAGCCGGAGAGGTACTAGCTTTAATCGGGGAATCGGGAACAGGTAAGACCACTTTAGGAAGGGCTATTATGGGGCTTAGCGAAGCCCGGTTAACAGGAGAAATAGTTTTTTGCGGACAAAATCTCTTGTCCCTGTCAAAGAAGCAATTGCAACAGATCCGCTGGCAAAAAATAGCCATGGTTTTCCAAAATGTTGAGGCAGCTTTTAATCCTCTCTATCCCATTATTGATCAGGTCATGGAGCCTGTATTGGTTCACACTGATTTAACTGCAACGGATGCCCGGAAAAAGGCGGCCTCCTGGCTGGAAAGGGTAGGTTTGGAGAGACAACTTCACAGTCGTTATCCCCATCAACTGAGCGGCGGTCAGAAGCAGAAAGCGTTAGTGGCCATGGCTTTAATTCTGGATCCGGAAGTTTTGATTTTGGATGAACCTACAGCTGCCTTGGATCCTTTGGGAAGATTGGAAGTCTTAAAGCTGTTGCAGGAAATGCGGGAGCACCGGACTATGCTGGTCATCACCCATGATTTTGCTTCGGCAGCCCAACTGGCAGACCGGCTGGCGGTACTCTATGGCGGTCAATTGGTGGAAATAGGTCCGTCGGAGGAAGTGCTGGATAATCCCCGGCATCCCTATACGAGAGGGTTGATTCGTTCTTATCCCAATATGACTACTACCAAAGAATTGCAAGGAATCCCCGGCAAGTTGGAGTGGCCGGAAAGGGGTTGTCCCTTTGCTCTCCGTTGTACTCAAAAGATCGATCAATGCCTACAGGTCTGCCCCCAATTGGCAGGAGAAGGTAGCCACCGGATTGCTTGCCACCGGGGAGGCATCGTCCCCCTGATACGCTGTGAAGGTTTGTCTAAACGTTATGAAGATGTACAAGTGCTGGACGGAGTAGATTTGACTGTATTAGAAGGTGAAACGGTGGCACTGGTGGGTGAAAGCGGCTCCGGCAAGACCAGCTTGGCCAAATGCATCATGGGCTTGGAGGAATACCAAGGGCAAGTGTGGCTGAAGCAGCAACCGATCCGGAAACGAAACCGGGATTTTTACCGGCAAGTCCAAATGGTGTTTCAATCTCCTGCCGCTTCTCTAAGTCACAGGCAAACGGTGTTGGAAGCGGTAGGTGAGCCACTGGAGGTGCAAGGTTTGGGTAAACCGGTGGCGAACAAGGAAAAAGTGCAGCAAGTCCTTCAAGAAGTACAATTGCCCTGGAACGAGGAGTTCCTGGACGAACATGTCCATCACCTTAGTGGAGGGGAAGCCCAGAGAGTAACTATTGCCAGAGCCTTAATCCTGAACCCCAGCCTCCTGATTGCCGATGAACCGACTTCCGCGTTGGATCCCAGTGTCCAGGCCAAAATCCTTAAATTATTGTTGCAATTGCAGGAAAACAGGGGCCTGGGAATTCTGTTTATTACTCATGACTTGGCTTTAGCCAGAAAAATCAGCGATCGCATCATAGTGCTCCGGCAAGGAAGAATTGTGGAAGAAGGGCCTTCCTATCGAGTTGCCGTTTCGCCGAAGGCCCCCTATACCCGCCAACTGATGGCAGCAGCTCCCGGTTGGACTGCCGGTTTTCAGGCTGTTACTGTAGTGGAAATTGCCTAGAGCCGGTTCAAAAAGCAGGAGACGAAGACGTTAAAGCAGAATT
>JAAYOX010000412.1 GCA_012520135.1 Clostridia bacterium | reverse complement strand
CCTACTGCAATGGCCCCCCCAAGAGCCAATCCTCCACCCACGAATTGTCTGCGTGATATATCCATAAATTCACCTCCATAATTTTTCCAAAAGAGCATGTGATAACATTCGCATTTGTGAGGTTATTTCACGGTTTTGCATGTTTTTTTGCCCCTTATCACCTCCGAAATTACATTGTATTTTTATATTGTGACTAAGGCTTAAGCCCAGTTACAAATTTACAATTCATATATTCAGCAATTTCCGACATGGTACCTGTGTGCTATTCCACGAAAAAAGAGGAGGTTCCATTGTAGAAACCTCCTCCCTGCTATAAGCTATTCAAATTCGTGGTAATGATCAGTTTTCAGAATCTGTAGGGCAATATAGATATTTAACAAGTGATCGATCCGTTTTAGATCGAAACCCAGCAACTGCTCAATTTTTTTTAGCCTGCTTCGCAGAGTATTTTCATGAATGTATAAGGCCTTGGCACAATTGGTGATTTGGCAATGCTGGTTAAGATAAACTTCTATGGTTTTTAATAATTCAGTTTCCATCTCCAGATCGTAAGCTATGATTTTACCGAGAATTCGTTGGACGAATTCCTGCAGTTCTTGGGCCGGTGCTGAAAAGATGAATTTCAAAAAGCCCATTTCGTCAAAACAACTGATGTCACCGGCACTAAATACCTTCCCCAGTTCCAATGCCACCTTTGCTTCCTGAAAACTTTGATGCAAATCCGTTAAGTTGGTTGCAACACAGCCAATGCCCATATGAACATCTTTAACGTGGTTGAAAGCCAGATTACCTAGAAGTTCCGTAGTAAATTCCTTTAAGGCTGTCTTAATTTGCACATCAGATAAATTAGTGAGGGAGAGAATGATAACCACATTTTCATTAATAACTGTGTAAATAGGGGAAGAAGTATTGAATACAGCCGGTCCCAGCCGTCTTGCTGTACTCAGCTTGTGGGTGGGAACATCCATCACCACAACGGCAAAAGGTCCTTCCAGGTTCCACTTTAAACGCCTGGCTTTTTCGAATAGGGCAACTTTGGAATCGTAATTATTGTACAAAACATCATAAGTGAATTCATCAAGGAGCTGTTCCCGGATGACTTCTTGGTCCAGGCTCTCTTTTAAAGCTAATAGCAACGTGAGGGACAATTGCTGGATGATCATTTTCTGCCTGGTATCCAATTCCCGGCCGGCACACAAAACAATACAATGGCCGTAAAGCTTACCAGGCACTCCTATGGTAAGATAAACATAATTGAGTATTCCTTTATCCGTTGCCCACTGCCCCTCCCGGAACCTGCCTGTTTCCTCAAAGGCACCGGCTTTATTGCCGCCGCTTCCCTCACGGTTAAGAGGGAAAAACTCTCCAACGGCTACACCGGTTCCTGAGGGGTCATGAAAAGCTAAAACCCGGTTAACACTGTCAGTAATAATAACTCCCTTACCAATCTCCTCAGCCAACATTCCGGTAATGTAGGGTATATCCCGTCCTAGGGCTAATTCTTCGATTGACTTGATGAAAAGTTCATTACAAATTCCCGTTTTCATATTCATCCCCTTTCCGTACCGGATCGCGCAGGATCTGCTTTCCCGATTTCAGGGCATGGTAGCGAATTGATGGCCGTGTGATCTGAAGCGTGATGATACCGTGCAACCGTTTTACCGTATCGGGAGCTTGGGATTTGAGGTGCCAGATATCTATTTGGCGTAATGCTTGGACAGGACAAGCAGCTACGCAAAAGGGGATTTCTCCTTCATCCAACTTATCATAGCAGAAATCACACTTGATCGCTTTACCGGTGGTAGGGTTTACAATGGGTGCTTCAAAGGGACAACTCCGGGTGCAATCGCCGCATCCGTTGCATTTTGATAGATCATGCAATACGATGCCGTCTCGTCGTTTGCGGAAGGCCTGCTCCGGACAAAGGCGTAAACATTCCGGATTGACACAATGATTACATGAAGTAGAAAGGTAGTATTGGATAATTTGGGTCCCTTTGCGAAATTCTTGCCTTGTAACATGACGCAAATAGATGCCGGGGGGTAAATCCTTACCGGCAGCACAAGCCATGATACAAGCTCTGCAGCCCAAACAGCGGTTTGGATCAAACAGAAATCCTTTTTGAGTCCGAGGCATATTCTCACACCCTTACCAAGTTTACAAATGTATTGTTAAAGGCCAGTCCTTTGGCTCCTGAACATAACTGACCTAAATCGGTATCAATCAAAGCAATAATACTGTTTAATTCAACCTCCTTGGCATCGCAGCCAATATATACGGAGACAATATCCGGGGGAATGCAATTTGACAGACCGGCGGGCAGTACAATTTCCCCCAGTTGGTTGTACACTTTGACTCTTGTTCCTTCCTCAATACCTTTCGAAAGAGCTGTCTTGGGATTAACCAAAACTTTAGACCTTCCGGACAATTCCTCCATGCTCACGAAATTCCTGTACTGGGAATTCAGGGTAGCGAAACTGCGAATGGGCAGCAGCCGGAAAGGGTAATCGCCAACTTCTTCCGAAGCGTGGATTAATGGCGTGCATGGAGCAGTGAGGAATTCATATTTTCCGGAGGGAGTCAAAAACTCTCTATCCTGCCAGGGAACTCTGGGCAAATCAACTCTCCGGTATTGATTGATCAATTCACGATAATGGGTTATTCCTAATTTAGGATACAGTGGCTTCATCTCCAAATCAAGCCACTGGGTTGCATCCCGATCTGTAGGAAAGGTGCTGAACCCCGGTGCCAGCTTATTCAACACAACGGCCAACTCCCGCATAATCTCAAAGTCCGATTTACTCTCCCCCAAAGGCTCAATAGCTTTTTGATTAACGGCAGCGCCGTAATCCCAGTAGGAAACTACAATGTCCTCATATTCATAATGGGATGCTACCGGCAGGAAATAATCTGCATACCGGGCAGTAGAGGTAAGTGACAGGTCAGCCACTACCACAGTCTCAATAGATGCCAGCGCCTGCTTAACAGCATTTGAATCCGGGGCTTGGGCAACGGGGTTGTGAGAAGCCACCCATAGAAAATCAATGGGGGGATCCATGGTCTTAAGTTCTGCAAATCGTCCCGTTCCCACCTGGCGGTGTTGATAATGTCCTTCGCCATCCGGAATCCCTTTGCTTCCATCCGGTGGCTCAAGGGATGTAAATTCTCCGGCGAAACCCCATGAATCAAAGGTACCGTAATGGATGTTTCCACCGGGGATGCCAATATTTCCCGTTATGGCAGCCAAGTCGGCAATAGCACGGAAACCCTGCCCTCCCATGGAGGTATGCTGTACTCCGGCCCCTAACCAAATAGTCATGGGCTTGGTATTGCCAATTAAATGGGCCAGTTTCTTAATCTCAGCTACGGGTACTTCAGTGGCTGAAGCCACCTCATCCAAATTGAGCTGTTCCAGGGAGTTCTTACAGCTTTCCCAGCCGTTAGTATTTTCGGCCACAAATTGTTGATCCATCAAGTTTTCTTCTACCAAAATCTTGGCGATCCCGCGGGCAAGTGCCCAGTCGGTACCGGGTTTTATTTGCACATACAGATCACTTCTTGCTGCGGTGGCAGTTAAAACAGGATCAATTACCACTACTGTGGCACCTTTTTCACGGGCATCAAAGACCAAACGCATCTGATGGGGAGTTGTCCAAGCGGGATTGCATCCCCAAATAACAATTAAGCCGGCATTAAGCATATCCTCAGGAGGCGGTTTTTTACAGGCACCAAAGCTTAAGGTCAAGGCATCCACTCCGGTAGCGACACAGGGAGAGCCTGTCATTAAAGTAATATAGCCGATGCTGTTAAAAAAACCGTCAATACTCCTGGAGAGCAAACCCATAGTCCCTAAATATTTATTGAGGCAGACCGGGAGCAGTGTCTTATGCTTGGCCCGGATTTCAATCAGTTTCTGAGCTATTTCGCGGAGTGCCTGTTCCCAGGAAATTCGAACCCAGTTGCCGGTGCCTTTGCCCATTTGTTTCATGGGGTAAGTGATCCGATCCGGGGCATAGATTCGTTGTAGATGGGCATATCCTTTTGCGCACAAAGAACCCAGGGTAAATTCATCAATAGGATCTCCTTGAATGCTGATAATTCTGCCCTTTTGGACTTTAGTCTTGATCCGGCAGGAACTTCGGCAATCTGAAGAACAAATGTTATTATAGATAAATTCCATGTACCCCCACCCCCTCGTTGGGCAGTATAATAAACAATTACTCTATGATTCCACCGGGGCCACAAAGCTGACCGTCAATTTCCGTGGCCGGCTTTTTTCGGTTGGTTTTAATACTATCATAATGCAAGGCTGTTTTTCAAAGGTAATGAACGGTATACAGTGTACATTATAGAGTTATTAGAAACCTTATGATATAATCTGGTGCGGGGGTGTGTGGATGAACAAAATACTTAAAGAAAAGATTTTAGAAGCGTTATCGTCGGTACTTCCCATCACAATCATTGTGCTGCTATTAAGCATTTCCGTTGCTCCCATGCCCACCGGGACTTTATTGTTATTCCTGACGGGAGCGGCTTTGCTGATTGTCGGTATGGGTTTTTTCTCCTTGGGAGCAGATGTGGCCATGATTCCCATTGGAGAAGGTATGGGAGCGGCAATCACCAAGACTAGGAAGCTTTTCATTATCATTTTGGTAGGTTTCTTATTTGGTTGTGCCATCACTGTTGCCGAACCCGGTTTGCAGGTGTTGGCGGGACAGGTACCGTCGATACCGAACATGGTATTGATTTTGACCATTGCCCTGGGGGTGGGGATTTTCCTGGCCCTTGCCATGGCCCGGATTATATTAAGGATTTCGCTGGCTCATATTCTCCTTGTGGTCTACCCGGTGATCTTCATTTTGTCTCAATTGGTACCCGCGGATTTTATCGGTCTGGCTTTTGATTCGGGCAGTATTGCCACCGGTGCTATTACGGTGCCTTTTATTTTGGCCATCGGTGTCGGTGTAGCGTCAGTCAGAGGGGACAAAGGGGCCTTTGATGACAGCTTTGGTTTGGTAGCCATGTGCGTAGCGGGTCCTGTCCTGGCTGTGTTGCTCCTGGGTGTTTTCTACAATCCAACTGCCGCAGAATTTGGCTCCGTGGTCTTGCCGGTTGTGGCAACTTCTCAGGATGTGGCGAAAGCTTTTGCTTTGGGCTTGCCTCTGTATCTTAAAGAGGTAGTTTTAGCCTTATCGCCGATAATTATCTTCTTTCTTATTTTTCAGCTGATTTTTCGGCGGTTTACCAGGAGGCAACTGCTGAAAATTAGTGTAGGGTTAGTATATACATTAATTGGATTAATGTTGTTCCTAACCGGGGTTAATGTAGGGTTCTTGCCTGCGGGGCATTTCCTGGCCTCGGAATTAGCCTCCAATTTTAAGATGTTATTGATACCTCTGGGATTTATTATCGGTTATTTTATTGTTATTGTAGAACCTTCGGTTCATGTATTAGTTAACGAAGTAGAGACCATTACCAGTGGGGCCGTTTCCCAAAAGGCCATGAAGGCCGGTTTGTCCATTGGGATTGGTTTGTCGGTCTGTATTTCCATGGT
>JAAYOX010000049.1 GCA_012520135.1 Clostridia bacterium | reverse complement strand
TATATGGCGGATTTAAGTAAAGAGGCGGAAATGTAATGAAGTCAAAACAAAAAGGTGTTTTGGTTATTTCATTGGATTTTGAGCTGTTCTGGGGTGTCAGAGATAGTATTAATCTTCATCAATATCGTCAGAATTTACTGGGAGTATGGGAGGCTATCCCCGCCATTTTGGATATATTCTCAGAGTACTCTATTCATGCCACCTGGGCCTGTGTAGGGTTTCTCTTCTTTGATGATATTAGTCATCTGCGGGCAAATTTGCCGGTCTATCGCCCGTGCTATAATAATCCCGCTTTGGATCCTTATAAATATATTGATACCATGGAGGATGATAGTTCTGCATTGTTCCATTTTGCCCAGCCTTTAATTGAAAAAATCAGGGCTTGCCCCAATCAAGAGATTGCCAGCCATACCTTTTCCCATTATTATTGCCTGGAAACCGGGCAGACGGCGGAAGCCTTTGCCCAGGATCTGGATGCGGCTATAGAGGTAGCCGCTGAGTTTGGTGTCAGTATAGAAAGCCTGGTATTTCCCCGCAACCAGATTAACGACGACTATATTGATATTCTTAAGACCAAAGGGATTAAGGCGTACCGTGGTAATGAAGACTCGTGGATATACAGGGAGACTAAGGATGAGGAGCAAACTCTTCTGCATAGGGCTTTACGAATGTTGGATGCCTATATAAGTATCACAGGAACTAATAGCGTACCGGTAGATGCAATCAATGAGAATTACCCCTGTAGTATTCCTGCCAGCCGTTTTTTGCGGCCGTATTCCAAACGATTAAGGGTACTCGATGGGATAAGACTAAAAAGAATTACCAATGAAATGAAGTATGCTGCTAACAATGGGTTGGTATATCATCTATGGTGGCATCCTCATAATTTTGGTATAAACCTGGAGGAGAATTTATCCTTTTTAAGACAAATCCTGGATTGTTACTCGCGGTTAAAAGATAACGAAGCAATGGATAGTTTAAATATGTTGGAACTGGCTCGAAAGGGATAAAAGGGGAGTAGTAGTCATGCTGAATGAGGATTCACCTCTGGTTCTTATGGCAGGACCAGGAGTTTCTACTAATATATTGTACCATGCGCTTGAACAGGAGTTTACTGTAGTACGGGTTATTATGGAAAAATCAGTTTCACGCCGGCAGTTGGTCAAAAACAGGGTGAAACGTCTTGGATATATGAAAGTTGGAGGACAGATTCTGTTTCAATTGCTGATGGTTCCTTTTCTTACCGGGACAGGTCAGAATCGAATTGACCAAATTCAAAGACAATACTATATGGACGCATCTCCTATCCCAGCTGATACGATAACTTATGTGGATAGTGTAAATTCTAAGGCAGCAATTGAACTATTACTGGAACTGAATCCAAAGGTTGTAGTAATTAATGGAACCCGAATTATTTCTAGTAATGTTCTAAGCTGTGTTCCGGTTCATTTTATTAACATGCATGCAGGAATTACTCCGTTGTATAGAGGGGTACACGGTGGCTACTGGGCTCTATACGAAAAGGATGTTGGAAATTGTGGGGTGACTGTCCACCTGGTAGACCAGGGTATTGACACCGGTGGCATTCTGTACCAGGAGCGAATTAAACCTTCCCGGAAGGATACTTTTGTTACTTATCCTTATCTACAAATTGCTGCCGGTATACCCTTAATAATAGTAGCAGTTCGTGATGCACTGGCAGGAAAGATTCAAATTAAAACAACACCGGTTGGAACATCCCGATTGTATTATCATCCTACCCTGTGCCAGTACATATGCGCCCGAATTGGATGGGGGATTAAATAATATTGTATCTAACTATGAGAATTTATACTGAGCATTTGCCTGATTATACACAGCAAAGGAGTGTTTAAAAAAAGCTATACAGGATTATAGTTATATTCTAGGAATAGGAAGAAGTATTAATGTGTGGAATTAGCGGATTTCTTAAATGTAATACAGCTAACACGGAAGAAAGCTTTAAAAATAGTATTGATAAGATGAACGCCACCCTTGTACACCGTGGCCCTGATAATGATGGTCGCTGGTATGATATGGAGGCGGGAATAGCCCTTGGTCACCGGCGACTGTCTATTATAGACGTATCGCCGGAAGGCAATGAGCCTATGATGTCTGCCGGCGGGCGCTATGTTATTACCTATAACGGGGAGATTTATAATTATCGGGAGCTGCGCCGGGAATTAGAGACCGCAGGTTGGCGATTTCGTGGACACTCGGATACCGAAGTGATGCTGGCGGCTTTCGAAAAATGGGGACTGGAGAATTCGGTAAAACGCTTTATCGGAATGTTTGCTTTTGCCCTTTGGGATAGACTGGAGAGACAGCTTTCTCT
>JAAYOX010000411.1 GCA_012520135.1 Clostridia bacterium | reverse complement strand
CTGACAGAAGAAGATGTAATCAGGCTGGAAGATAAGATGAGGGAGCTGGCGGAGCTGGATCTGCCTATAGTCAAAAAACAATGGCCTCTGGAGGAAGCCATTGACTATTTTGCTAAAGCAGGACTGCCCGATAAAGCGCAACTGCTGCGCTACCGGCAGAAATCCTATCTAAACGTCTACTGCTGCCGGGACTTCAAGGATTATCTTTACGGTTACCTGGTACCCAGTACCGGGTATTTGAAGGTTTTTGCTCTGAGATATCATATGCCCGGTTTAGTGCTGCAGTTTCCCGATGACACTAATCCTCTAAGGCTGGCAGGCTATGTGGAACGTCCCAAGCTGTTTACGGTTTTTAGAGAGGCGGAACAATGGGGGAGGATTTAGGTGTAGCTACCGCAGGAGCTTTAAATGATCATATCATGGCAGGGCGGGGAGAAGAATTAGTTCGGCTCAATGAAGCACTCCATGAAAAGAAAATAGCTCAAATTGCCGACAATATTTTCCACCAACGAGAGCAAATTAGAGTAATTCTTATTGCCGGACCTTCTTCTTCAGGCAAGACTACCTTTGCCCAGCGGTTGTCGATCCAGTTAAGGGTTAATGGAATGCAGCCCATCTCCATCTCATTGGATGATTATTTTGTCGACAGAGAACATACTCCCCGGGATGAACAAGGTCAATTAGATTTTGAAGCCTTGGAAGCTATTGATCTCAAGCTATTCAACGAACAGTTGGCAGCGATCATTCAGGGTAAGAAAGTAGACTTGCCCAGCTATAACTTCAAACTGGGCAAGCGAGAATACTTGGGTCGTACCGTCCAAATCGGACCGGAACAGCCGATCATTATTGAAGGAATACATGGTTTGAATGAGCGTCTGACCGCGTCCATTCCCCGGGATCGAAAGTACAAAATCTACATCAGCGCTTTGACTTCTTTAAACATTGACCGCCATAACCGGATACCAACCACTGATGTTCGAGTATTACGGAGAATCGTACGAGACAGCCAGTTCAGGGGTCATGATGCCGCTACCACTCTCCGCATGTGGCCGCTGGTCCGAAGGGGTGAGGAAAAAAACATTTTCCCCTTCCAAGAAGATGCGGACATTATGTTTAACTCGGCATTGGTTTATGAATTGGCCATCTTGAAACAATATGCGGAACCCCTGCTTCAAGAGATTGATAGCTCGGTGCCTGAGTTTGTAACTGCCAACAGGTTGTTAAAATTCCTGGGCGGTTTTGTGCCCTTAAAAGATGTGGAAATTCCCTGCACATCCATTTTGAAAGAATTCGTAGGAGGCAGTTGTCTGGTACCTGAACACAGTTAATCAGCGGGATTGATCTCGTAACGATAACTAACCTGAGCAGTTTTATTGACCATATGGAGCACACTACAATATTTCTCCTGGGTTAGTTCAACTGCTCGGGCTAGTTTTTCTTCCGGGATGTTGTCACCCCAGATCCGGTAAACTACGGAAACTTCTGAAAATACTTTGGGATGGTCACCGGCTCTCTCGCCGGCAACATTAATTTCAAAGCGGTCGTAGGCAATTCTCATCTTGTTCAGAATGGAGATTACATCCATGCCGGTACAGCCGCCAAGCCCCATCAGGACTAATTCCATGGGGGTAGGTCCCGCCGTACCTTCAAAGTTGGACATGGTCACTTTGTGTCCCTTGGTGTTTTCGCTTTCAAAATCCATGTTGCTTAACCATTTGGCGGTAACTTCCATCATAGTTCCTCCTTGTTGTCTTTTTTTATTATGCTACCTGATTTCGCTGGGACTGTCAATGACGAAAAAACCTGAAAGGTTGGTTGTAATGCATTGTGGATGTCACCTGTCCATCTAATACTTTTCAGTTTTTTTACCCTCAACCAGGTTGACGAACCGGCTATTGTAGGGGAAGATGGAACTAAGGCAATTCATATTGGACATCTGTAGATGAAATGGGGGATGGTAATGGAATATCGTGTCTTAGGAAAAACAGGCTTACGAGTATCCAGCATTGGTATGGGAGGAATTCCGTTACAAAGAGTAAGTGAGGAAGAAGCGGAGAGAATAGTCAACCTGGCTTTGGATCAAGGTATCAATTTTTTCGATTCCGCCCGTGGATATACTGACAGTGAAGCCAAATTTGGACTGGTTTTTCGGCATCGTCGCAATGAAGCAATCATTGCCACTAAATCCATGGAGCGAACCAGAGAAGGGATTCTTCAGGAGGTAGAAGACAGCCTGAAAGCTTTGCAGGTAGATTATATAGACTTGTACCAACTGCACAACGTTAAATCATTGGCAATATTGGAACAAGTGTTAGGACCGGAAGGAGCCTTGAGAGGTTTACAAGAAGCTAAAGCACAAGGAAAGATCAGGTATATCGGTATTACCGGGCATGTAGCGGAGGTATTGGAGAAAGCAATTACTTTAGGGGAATTTGAAACGGTGCAGTTTCCTTTTAATGCAGTTGAATTAGGACCGACGGAGAAAATTATCCCCCTGGCTCAGGCCCATGATGTGGGAATGATCGTGATGAAACCGGTGGCGGGAGGGGCTATTCCCGATAAGAATCTTGCCTTACGTTTCCTGATGGACTACCCCGTTGCAAGTATTATTCCTGGTATGGACAGTGAGGACCAGGTATTGGAGAATGCGGCTATCGGTCGCCATTTTGTGCCATTGAATGAAGAGGAAACCAAGCGTTTACAGGAATCGATAAAAGAATTGGGAAATACTTTTTGTCGTCGTTGTGAGTACTGTATGCCTTGTCCCCAGGGTATCAACATTCCAATGGTCTTCCTGCTGGACGGTTACTGGCAGCGATATGGCTTAAAGGATTGGGCCCAAGAACGCTATTTGGCCATGAAGGTTCTGGCCGACGAATGTATTGAATGTGGTACCTGTGCTTCCCGTTGTCCCTACGGACTGGAGATCCCCAGGTTAATTGCCCAGGTACACCGGCGATTGGGTCGTAATTGAGTCAGAATTGAGAGGTGAAACCTTGGACCAACAAGACAGACAGCAACAGATATTAGCCAGGTTGGCTGAAACTTATGCAGATGCAAAAACAGCCTTAAACTACCGGAATCCTTTTGAGTTGTTGATTGCAACCATTCTGGCTGCTCAATCAACGGACAAACAAGTAAATATAATTACCGGTCCTTTGTTCGAAAAATATCCCGATCCGGAGAGTTTTGCCCGTCTGACACCGGAGGAGTTGGAGCAAGATATTAAAAAGGTCGGTTTGTATAAGAATAAAAGCCGCAATATTATTGCGGCTTGCAGGCTTTTGCTGGAAAAACACCAAGGCCAGGTCCCCGCTTCCAGAGAAGACCTGGAGAAATTGCCGGGAGTAGGACGAAAGACGGCAAACGTAGTTTTAAGTATCGCTTTCGGCCGGCCTGCTTTGGCGGTGGATACCCATGTGTTCCGGGTAGCCAATCGTTTAGGCTTGGCCCAGGCCAAGAATCCTCTGGAAACAGAAAAACAGTTGTGTGCCTTGATCCCTGAAGAGCACTGTTCTCAGGCCCATCACTGGCTTATCTATCACGGCAGACAGGTCTGCAAGGCCCGAAATCCTCTTTGCGATCAGTGCGTAGTGGCCGACTACTGTCCTGCAGGCTTGGAGCTTAAATAGCCGGCCAGAGCCGGCCAGATTTCAGTTTTGGCAAAACCTCTCTGCCAGGCTGCTACCCCG
>JAAYOX010000410.1 GCA_012520135.1 Clostridia bacterium | reverse complement strand
TCTGTAAACTGCTTAAGTTTCAGCCTGACTTCCAACAGTTTCTTTTTGTACACAGCCAACTGCTGCTCATAATCCTCGCCACTGACAGTACCCTCTGAATACTGCTGTTCTAGCTCTACTAATTTCTGTTTTAAATATTTTTCCCTTACCAGATACCGCTGGAAGACTTCCTCTTCTCTCTCCAGGTCAGTTTTCGACTGCTGTCCCCGGCGTCGCTTTAACAGGTACCAAATCAGGACGCCTATGGGCACACCAACAACAATAACCATAAACAAATGGGCATCGATACCGCTGAAAGGGGATTGCTCCCACATCCGAATGTGGCCGGGATCATGAAAAGCCGGGGCAGTCTCCACACTGACAACGCCCGAATTATTATCGAAACCGGAAGTCCCCGGGACCATTGTATCGGGGAGCACCATAATACTCAGGACATCACTTTGATCAAAGGCACCGGCGTAAATGTGAAGTTGGTTCTCTCCCATGGCCATGATGCCTTGGTCTTCCAACTGCTCACCGGTCACCCGCAATTGGCCGGCCGGAGCCATTACAAAAAAGTTTGGCGTAGCATAACTGAATTCCCTTTCCAGGAAAAAATGC
Source organism: Clostridia bacterium (assembly GCA_012520135.1). Lineage (GTDB taxonomy): Bacteria > Bacillota > DULZ01 > DULZ01 > DULZ01 > JAAZDD01. The sequence goes on along the minus strand of JAAYOX010000410.1, from coordinate 1,567 downwards.
GGAGCACCTTCAACTCCCGCTATTAAATAATGAAAATTGAGAGTGATTTCCCCTGAGGGAAACTCCTGGTCCAAAAATAACAGGCCTTCCTCTACGCGAGCATTGGCCTCATTGACACCGGCTCCGTAATGGACATCAAAAGCATCCAAGGGGAGGGGAAAACTGACCATGCTATCGGACCCGCTAAAAGCCTCACCCGGATTCTCCAGTAAGTACTGTTCCGTCACATGAAGGTTCCCCTCAGGCGTCAAGCTAAGATTAAGGTGATTAACTTTCACTTCCAACTCTGATGCTGCTGCTTGTCCCCCTATGAACCACAGCAGCATCAGGATACCGGCTATTTTAACGATTTTCCTCATTACTTCACCTCGATCGATTAACGCTCCTGCTCCTTCTTAGCTTGGCGTCGAATTTCTGCTAACTCTCTCTCCAATTCTTTTTCTAATTCCTGTTCTATATCACCGGCAGTGGTCGATTGCCGGCGTTTGCCGGACACTTGGCTTTCTTCCTTCTGGAGCAATGCCACTGCCTCGGGTTGGTACGTTTGTTTTAACTCTCGGTAGTCCTCTTCACTCATTTTACCCATTTTATAGTCAAACTCAATTTCCGCCAAAGCGGTAAAAAGGGCTGTCTTAGTACTCTCCCCGGAATCCTCCGGTTCCCAGTCAAATTCAGGAGTATCTTCTTTTCTGAATAATGGGGAGCCCACCAAATACACTACCATAGCGAATAAAATCAAACCGGCAATAATGACAACTGGATCCATCCCTCACCCTCCTAGTATTCTCGAGAATATGTGCAGCAACCTATGCCCGCTGATTTAACCGGGGGCCAAGCATACTTCCTCTGCCCGGCCAAACAGCAAAAATAGTCCCCAATACCAAGAGGTGACCTCCAATCCACATCCATGCCATCAGGGGATTCACATTTACCTTAAAGGTAGCCTCTTCTCCTCCTTTATCCCAGGTGGAAAGGATAACGTAAAGGTCCTCTTTGAAGCTTCCCAGGATACTGACTTCGGTGGAAGGCTGATCCCACTCGGCATGGAAAATTTTCTCCGGAGTGACCCGTCCGATCAGGTTTCCGTTTTTGGTTACAGGCATGTCCGCATAGACTACAACATTGGTGCCCTCCGGCTTCTCCCGTAAACCTTGGTAAGTCAAGGTATATCCTTCGATCTCAATCGTATCACCAATATGGACGGTCTTGGTAATATCGGACTGGTACCCCATTGTACCCACAATGGCAAGGGAAATAAGTACTACACCTAAATGGACTAAATACCCCCCGTACCGTCTCCTGTTTTTGGATACCAACCGCCACAGGGCCGTAAGCCAGCTTTCTTTAGTCAGCTGGTGCCGGATTCGCACACCTACAATAAATTCCTTCAGGTGTGTGAGACCCACAAAAATAAGGACAGTAAAAGCCAAAGGCGGCCATAACCTGCTGTCACCGGAAGTCAAATAGATGAGTACTCCCGCCGGAATGGAAATGATCAAAGGCCACATACAGCTTCTAAAAGTCTTGGCCAAACTGGCACGACGCCAGGCAATCAATGGACAAATAG
>JAAYOX010000409.1 GCA_012520135.1 Clostridia bacterium | reverse complement strand
TGGGCACATTTCACGAAACCGGTACCCGTACGGACGGCGGAGGCATATACTTCATCGATACCCAGCCGCCATAGACCGGAAACAGTACCTACAATATCGACAATGGCATCCACCGCTCCCACTTCATGAAAATGGATGCGGTCGGGAGTGGTAGCATGGATTTTTGCTTCGGCTTCTGCCAACCTGGTAAAAACAGCGATGCTTTTGTTTTTAACCGCTTCCGGCAGGCCACTGCTTTTAATAATTTTTTCAATATCTGCCAGGTGCCGGTGAGCTTTTTCTTCCCGGGTAATAACCGTGACTTTAGTGCCGCTAATTCCCATTTTGGACACGGCCTTGGTCTCAAGCTCATACCCCTCCAAGGGAAGCAGAGATAAATCCTTTTTTAGGGTTTCCAGATCCAAACCGGCATCTACTAAAGCTCCCAGAATCATATCACCGCTGATGCCGGCAAAACAGTCAAAATAAGCGATACTCATCCTTATCCCCCCAGCCGGTTGATTAAAGAAGCCTGGTAACCCGCTCCAAAACCGTTATCAATATTGACTACACTGACACCGCTGGCACAACTGTTCAACATGCCGAGCAGAGCCGCCAGGCCGCCAAAGCTGGCCCCGTAACCAACGCTGGTGGGCACGGCAATAACGGGTTTGTCCACCAAGCCCCCTACTACACTGGGCAGGGCTCCTTCCATCCCTGCTACTACCACAAATACCCGGGCAGCTAACAGGCTGTCTTGGTATTGCAGCAGCCGGTGCAACCCGGCTACTCCCACATCATAGATACGCTCTACCTTATTGCCCATGGCTTCGGCGGTAATAGCTGCTTCTTCCGCCACCGGCAAATCGGAAGTTCCCGCCGAGAGCACTACAATATGGCCCCTTTGTTCCTGCTCGCCACGGCGAATTAAAATAACTCTGGCCAGCCGGTGATACTCGGCTTCCGGTAGCACTTCCGCCACCTGCCGGTACACTTCCTCGCCGGCTCTGGTGGCTAAGATGTTGCCTGTAGTCTGTTCTGCCAACTTGCGGCTAATGGCGGCCACTTGTTCAGGTGTTTTGTTGGCACAAAAGATCACTTCCGGAAAACCTTTTCTCAGTTCCCGGTGATGATCCACTTTGGCAAAACCTAAATCGGAGAAAGGTAACTTTTTAAATTCCCGCAGTGCCGCTTCCGGGTTAATTTCTCCTCTTTTTACTTGTTCAAGTATCTCTAACAGAGCTTTCTGGTTCATTGGTTATTCCTCATTTATTGTGCTGTTATAGTTATAATCTTAGAACAGTTAGCCACTGAGAAAAAAAACCCTTCTTTTTTGTCAAAACCTGATGCGGTATATTTTTGCCAGGGCAACCCCACACTAGTATAGAAGGACGGAGGTGTAGCGGTTGTCAATGGATCTACGAAAATACGGTCCGTATCTGGCTTTGGCTTTACCCATTGTGGGGAGCTATTTTGGCTTGAAATACGCAGCTAAAAAATTCATTGCCGCTAATGTCACAAATGCATCGAAAATCATTTTAACAGATCCCTACGATGAAAACTTGTGGGAACTGGTCTCCGCCGGCAAGCGTTCCGGACCTCAAACTTTAGTGGAGAACAGCCTGAGAGCACAAACCGGGAAGGCAATCGACCGGCCTTTAGGCTCTCCTAAAGCTTTTCCATCTTTAGATGATTTAATGTTTAATATAGCTCAAATCGACACCCTTCCTACTCTTCAACTGGACAGTATCGATCTTACTACTTTTATCGGGAAAAACGCCGCTAAACCCCTGCAGTTATCAATGCCGGTCATGATCTCAGCTATGGCGTACGGTGTTGCTTTAAGCGAACCCTTTAAAATAGCTTTGGCAAAAGGGGCTTCTTTGGCCGGCACAGCTTCCAATACAGGCGAAGGACCTTTTCTGCCGAAAGAAAGAGAGGCAGCTCAACAGTTAATTTTGCAATATAACCGGGGCTATTGGAATAAAGAACCGGAGATTTTGAGGCAGGCAAATATGCTTGAACTTCAATTCGGTCAAGGGGCTACTGCCGGCACCAGTCATACTTTAAAAGCTGCAGAAATGACGCCCACTCTAAGAAAACGATTTGGCGTAGAAGTAGGGCAAACGGTAACGGCCCAATCCAGGATCCCCGGCATTAATTCAGGTCACGATCTCATCCGTAAAATCAGGGAACTGCGTAAAATTGTCGATGGAATTCCCATTGGCGTTAAAATAGGGGCGGGCAAATATTTGGAAAAAGATTTAGATTGGATTTTAAGGGCAGAAGCGGATGTCATCTGTATCGACGGGGCGGAAGCTGCCACCAAAGGCTCACACCCTATTTTACAGGATGATTTCGGGGTCCCTACTTTGTATGCTCTCGCCAGGGCCAATAATTATTTGGAAAAGACCGGAACCAGAAAATCCATAGATTTAGTTATTTCCGGTGGTCTTCGCACCCCAGGCCACTTCCTGAAGGCAATCGCTTTAGGTGCCGACGCCGTCTATATCGGCAGTGCGGCCCTGTTTGCCGCCGCCGGACTACAGACCTGGAAAGCAATGCCTAGTGAGCCTCCTACTCAGATAGCGTGGGAAACGGGTAAATATGCCCGGAAATTTAATATTGACCAGGGAGCC
>JAAYOX010000408.1 GCA_012520135.1 Clostridia bacterium | reverse complement strand
TACCGTTTTTAAAGATATAACCGAAAATAAAGACGATAGTCAGCAAAACGGCTATAGTACTAATCACAAGCCACAATTTAAACAAACTGCTTTTCAGCTTTTCGTTCATTAAATCATCCCCATTTCCACAGGAACCTTTATACCTCAGAAAACAGATTTAGGTCACAATCGTCTTTCTTACAAAATAAAGAATGAGATTGATGATCAGGAGTACCATCATCAAGACAAAGCCGGCAGCGTATAAACCATGATAATGAAGACTGCCCACTTGAGCCATCCCCATCTCCAGGGCAATGAGAGAGGGGATAGTTTGGCATTTTCCCAGCAGTTTAGGCGCGATAGGGGCATTACCGATGACCATCATTACGGCCATGGTTTCTCCCATGGCACGGCCTAGGGCCAGTACGGTAGCCGCCAAGATGGCTCTTTTGCTTTCCGGAAAAACTATTTTCCTTAACAAATAGTTTTTGGAAACTCCCAGAGCATGAGAATAAGGAGAATGAGTTTGGTAGGCTTTAGTCATGGATTCATTGCAAGTAGAAATGATATAGGGCAGTACCATAACAGCCAGTAAAATACCCCCGGCCAAAACGGATTCCCCTGCAGCCATGGCCAAATTGTTTTCCAGGAATTTTACCAGTACCAAAAGCCCGATGAAACCGTAGACAACCGATGGAATACTGGCCAAGATATCGATGATACCCCTAATAAGCCTGCTAGGCCGGCCCCCGGTATACCCCGCCAACAGCAATCCGCAACCGATACCGATGGGTAAGGCAATCACAATGGCGATTAAAGAGACATATAAGGTTCCCAGGATAATATTAAAGATAGACAGGGTATCAGGGGAATATAAGGGATTCCAGGTAGTTCCCGTGATGAATTTGAAGATGGATACTTCCTGAAAAAAGACCAGGCTTTCCCTAAAGATGAAGATGATGGCAAAGGCTAACAATAATAAAGAAAAAAGGGTCAATAATTTGATGACCCTTGCCAATAAACGATCCAGTAACTTATACATAGACATCACTCCGTTAAAGGAACAGGAATATCATATCCTGAACTTCTGCCGGTTAACAAACTATTAAAATCAAATCGATGTTAATCGAGGGCGTCAAAGGAGCTAGGGTAGGGGATGAGCTCAGCTCCCTGATTAACATCGATTTTGACTTTGGCGACAGGGTGAGTTCAGGGGTATCATCTCCTGAACTCTTATCTTACGGGTATGAACCCCATGTCCTCAATAATTGCTGCGCCGGCATCAGACTGGATTACATTCATAAAAGCTTGTTGCTCAGGAGTTAAGTCACCTTGTTTAACTACGATGAGCGGTCTGGAGATTTTATAGGAGCCGTTGATAATATTATCTTCAGTAGGTTCCACTCCGTCAACCTTTAACGGTACTAAACTCCCTAGATTCTGGTTCACCATACCGTAGGAAGCATAGCCAATGGCATCTTTGTTTTCGATGATTTTGGCTACCAATGCACCCATGGAGGGCGATTGGATGGCATCAGCCCTTACTTGGGTATCACCCATCACGGCTTTTTGGAAAACTTCATGGGCTCCACCGCTTAGGTCTCTGATGACCACCACAATTTCTTTATGGGGCAGACTGCTGTCTAATTCATCCCAATACATGTATTCGCCGGCAAAGATTTTTTTGAGTTCCTCGGTGGTTAAATCATCTTTGATGCTTAAAATAGGATTCTCGGGATGAACGGATATTGTCAAGGCATCAATACCTAACTTGAACTCTTTCGAATCCCTGATTTTTTCCCGTTCCTCGTCTTTAATTTCCCTGGCCAACATACCGAAGTCCGTTGTTCCGTCAAGGACTGCTTTGACTCCCGCACCGGAGCCCCCTGCAGAAACGTAGATGGCGATGTTCTCCGCCGGGAAGCCCGCATCAACCTTGTCCCAAGTGGTGTATTCTTCGATGAAGTTGGTAGCAATGGCTGAGATTACGGGTGCCAAGGTGGAAGAACCGTTAAAAGTAATTTGAGCCTTGAAGCTGTCAGCCGGTTCTGCATTTTCACTTTCACCGGCAGGTGGGTTACTGGGGGTGGCATTATTGGAACACCCTGTTAAAGCTAGAGCAAACACCAATAGAAGACATAAGAAAAAACTTGCAAATCGTTTCATTAAAACAGATCCTCCTCTACATATAGATCTTATCCACTGTTAATTCTACGACGGTTGTTTAGGTTTGACCAATAGATAATCACAGCGGCTTCCGGCCTTGTTATAAAAATAACTTATATGGCAAGGAGACTGTTCTCCTGTCTACTTTGGGGCCGTCGACAAAAACTAATCGGTGTTAATTGAAGGCGGTGGGGCTCCTCTGCAACCCACGAATAACATCGATTAGGAAAATGTAATTTGTTCATGATCAAAAAGGAGCTGCCGGGTACAACCGGTCAGCTCCTCTTCAATTGAGCCTAATGCTAATCGATTTCGAAGTAGTCGGGCATTATTGCTCAAGATAAGTACTATTTATTATTTAGTATGATCGTCGTGGCAGGTAACGCAATTCATTTTACCTTGCTGGGTTTTAGGCTGTGCGTTGGCCACTGTATGACAGCCGGCACAGTGGGCAAATTCTTCTTTAGGTTTCCAGGCAGCGATAAAATCAAGTTTGCCGCCTCTTGCCCAGTATTCATTTAACATTGATACTGCTTTGGCAGCAACGTCTCCGGAAACTTTGGCACAACGGTCAAATTTCTCCTCGCTGCCTGCCGAGACCCCTGCCTTGTTGGACCAAACACTTACTGAGATATGGCATAAGGGTGAACGAGGTACCGTAGTGATTTGATTGGGGTATTTACAGTAAGCTTCGTGGTCTTTCGTAGGCAGTTCCGTGGAGGAATACCATTCGTACAGTTCATTAATCATGGCATTGCCATCGGCGGGTCC
>JAAYOX010000407.1 GCA_012520135.1 Clostridia bacterium | reverse complement strand
TGCAGCTTTCCGTGCCACGTTTCCTTGTTCCAACGACGGTGCCGGTGTCTTGGGAACGGGTTTGCCTTTAGTAGCCGCCAAATAGTTCTCTACCCGCCTCTGGTGTTTTCCTCCCCCGGAAGCCCCTGTCCCGGCTCTTGGATCCTTAACCAGCTTCGTTCGATCGGCATCGCTTAGCTTACCGGTCTGCACAGACCTTGCCGGGCCCTGCTGAACTGTTGCACCTTTCTGAACAGTTTTACTTTCACCGGTCTGCTCTGCCGAGTCTGTTGTTTTTCTCCGCTTCAGCTCTTCAGTTACTCCAGCCATTACCCGAGCCTCCTCTCCTATTGTACGAGCACAAGGTTCTTTTCTACCGCCTCGGCACAGGTTATCTCCATGTCAACCGCCTTTTGTAATAGGTCGTAGGCATTATCAACCGTTTCCATAATAATATCCAGTGTTACCCCAATGTTTTTCAAAACGCCTTCCGAATTGGTTTCCGTCTCTACGGTATAGGCATGATTAAAGAAGATCTGGCGGCTGCGATAATAGATGCCGAAATGACCCAATGTAATAAATTCATTGAGCCGCATAATTATTTTCTCAACCTCAGGAACAGCAGCCGGAGGAATGCTGTCAAAAAGCAGGCAATATATTTGCAACTGACTGCTTCCTTCCTTCAGATGTTCCACTGTGATCTCCATGGGCAATTCCACTTGTCCTCCCCGCAGCACAGGCAGAATACATCTCAGTACCGGCTGATCATCCTCCTGATCACCCAAATCCAACTGTGTATCGGAAGAAATCTCACGAAGTACCACTTCCAGAAACCCTAAAAAACCAGCTTCCCAATGTTCGGCCATAGTAAATGCTCCTTTTCAAATTATTTGGTAACACCCAGATACCCGAAGTCTTCGTTGGTGAGTATTTTGCCGTATTTTTTGAAATTCAGTTTCACCGCCTCTACAATATGGCGGTTGGCAATTCCGGTATGTTCTGATGCGGCGATGTAGGCAGCATTGGTGAGTATTTCTTTAATGTTGCTGCCGGCAAGTTCGAAATTATTGGCGAAGAACTCAAAATCGATTTCCTCTTCCAGTACTGCTGCCTTTGGTAGGATCGTTTTCCACAACTTGAGCCTGACTTCCGGCGTGGGAAAGACAAAGTTAATCATAAATTTAATCCGTCGTTTAAAAGCATCGTCAATATTGTTTACATAGTTAGTGGCCAGGATAGAAATTCCCTCGTAATCCTCAAGTTTCTGCAAGAGATGGGCCGTGTCGGCGTTAGCATAACGATCGTGAGAGTCTTTCACCTCGGATCGTTTGGCAAAAAGAGCATCCGCCTCGTCAAAAAAGAGTAGGGCGTTGATATTTCTTGCTTTTCTAAACAGATCGGAAATATTCTTTTCTGTTTCGCCGATGTACTTGCTTACCAATTGGGATAGATCGATGCGGTAAAGATCGAGGCCGAGTTCGTTGGCCATTACTTGCACCGCCATGGTTTTTCCGGTACCCGGAGAGCCGTAAAACAAAGCACAGAGTCCTCGTCCGTAAGGGGTTTTTTTATGAAAGCCCCACTCTTCGCCTACTACGTTACGGTATTTTAGCTGATTGCAGATCATCTGCATCTCACGCTTCTGATCTTCATCAATAACCAAATCATCCCAAGTAAACACAGCGTTAATTAAAGTTGCGTATCTGCCCAGCTGATTCACGGAATGCTGCTTTACGCCCTGCAAAATATCGCCCCGTTCAATAACACTTCTGCCGTCACACATAGCCAAAGAACCGGCGCTAGCAAGAACATCTTTGATGGACTTTGGAGTTAGTATGTATTGGTTGGCACAAAGGACAAGATCAACATCCTCTGCCAGCTTCATTCCCTGAGCAAAAACCTCCCACAAAACAATCCGTTCGCTTACCGTCAACATGGGAAGCTCCAGGCAGACAAGGTGTATATTGTGGGCCGTTAACTCATCTTCCTTAACTTTCGACAACCAAAAGGTAAGCCAAAACTCCTTCTCAATATATTCGATGGTGGTAACCAGCCGCATATCACGGGCTTTTTCTGCATCTACCTCGTCGTCGAAGCTTTCCTCCTGGTCCATATTAATAAAACAGGGAATAGCACCCGCTAGCATATATTCCACATAGACCTTATCCAGCAAATGTAGCAGAGCGCTTTGCGGTTGAAGCTTCAGCTTGGCATAGTCCACAAAAATCAAATTAAATCCCAGCTCCTGAGCAACGTGCTTGAGCATATGTTTTTTACCGATCCCGTTTTGGCCGTAGATATTCAGTACATTGCCAACCCGGTTTGCGTTATGAAGCATATTTTCGACATAAGTCTGAATCTTATGATACCGATCATGGCGGATATATATTCCGTCGATCCGCCCAGTTTTATCAAAGATGGTGGCAATACCCGCCAATTCCTGATCGATCTGATTGATACCTAAGACAAAACCGCTGACCCTGCGGCTGAGTATAATTTTATCTGCCAGCCCAGGCTCAGTATCCAAAGCATTGCGCTCAGCAAGGAAGCGGAAGAAATTGCCCTCTCCCCTGATGGTACGGCCGACGTGGTAATCCTCCAGATGGAAGAACATTTTGTAAAGAGAGATGGCCAGCCCTTTAGTGGGCAGTTTTTCTTGCACATTGTTATGGAGAAAGGCGTAAATGGCTTCGTATTTTCTGTCCCATGCCGGCGATAAGG
>JAAYOX010000406.1 GCA_012520135.1 Clostridia bacterium | reverse complement strand
TATTGTGGGGAGTATCCTTCGGGGCACTTGTTACCATCTTCCAGGCAGCGGTCACCAAACAAGTAGATACCGGAAAAGACGTGGCCACCTCTTTACAGTCCAGCACATTTAATTTTGGTATTGTGTTTGGAAGTGCTTTGGGAGGCTTAATTATCGATAACTCTTCGGTGTTCTATATCATATTTGGAACCATGGCCTTGTTGGTGGTCCCGATCCTATTCAGCTTTTCAAGGAGAGCAATTTTTACCTAACAAAAAAGCTAACCTCAATTCTTGGGGGATATCCCCGGAAGGGAGGTTAGCTTTTAATTTGATTATTTCCGGTTGTTCAGAAGCTTGGGATTAATACTTTATAAACTTTTCACCCGGAACATTACAGATAAAGCATTTTTCGGGAACGGTTTTTTCAATATTTCCACAGACAGGGCAGAGGTAGTAGAAAACCTCTTCAGTCTGATCAAGATTATCTAATGCTTCCTGGAAAAGTTTCGCATGAACTTCTTCAGCTTTCATGGCAAAATTAAAGGCCATTAAAGCAGCTTTGTTGCCGGCCGCTTCAGCTTCCTCGGCAAATGGAGGGTACATCTCTTTATATTCGTAAGTTTCGCCTGCTACAGCATCTTTCAGGTTATCCGTGGTTGAGCCAATTTTCCCTGCAACCTCAAATTGTTTTAAAGCATGTAATGTTTCAGCATCGGCTGCAGCCCTGAACAATTTAGCGGCATTGAGCTTGCCTTCTTTTTCAGCTTTTTTGGCATAGGCTAAATACTTTCTGTTGGCCTGAGATTCTCCGGCAAAAGCCTCCATCAGGTGATCAATGATTTTGTTTTCACTCATTGGCTTGTCCTCCTTATTTCCAGTTAAAAGTCTAATCAATTTTTCAACAGCTTCTTTAGGATAACCTTCTGGATTTTGCTCATACAATGACTGCAATAAATCTTTAGTGTTTTGGCTTTGGGGAAGCATATAACCTGCTTCACGGATGATGTCTTCCGCCATGATGCGGTTGGACTTTTCAATGGCTTTTGCCAGTTTCCCCGGCAAACCGGCGGCTATGTTTTCCTGTTTTGATTTGCTATGCAAAAGTGCATTCATTACATTGACAACTGCTTCGGTTTTCGGCTGCTGAGGCGGATATTCAACCGGTACCATGGAAATGGCGCCGGAGGGACAGGCATCAGCGCAATCGCCGCAACCGGTGCACTTTTCCACATCAATAATGCTGTTCTCAGTGTCTGTTGCTCCGGTAGGGCAGACGTAGAGGCACAAACAGTCTTTGGTACATAAGCGTATGTTTCTTACTGCATATTTCTTTGCCATTCTCACTACCTCCCTTCAACCATTTCAAACTTCCAGTTCGGTACTTTGCAGACAGGACATACTTCCGGTAGGTTATCTCCTATGTAAATGAATCCACAAATAGTACAAACATAAACACCGGTATTTTCAAGCATGGCGTCTCCCTCTTTCTGATAGCGGCCCAAGAGAGACTTTAATATACGAGTAACCTTTTCACTCCAAACCAAAGCACGGAGGGCACCCCGATCCCTCGCATCAGATGCCACGGCGTTGGCACTTGGAAAACCCTGTTCAAGGTCTTTTTCGATAAGGTCAAGCAACTGACTGACATTCGGCTCCTCGGTCGGAGCTGATACCGATTTAAAATAGTCTGCCAATTCATTAAATAGGGCTGCTTCTTCCGGCTTGTATTGCTTTTCACATCCTTTGGCAAGATTAGTACAAAGGGCACTGATTTCCAGAGGAG
>JAAYOX010000405.1 GCA_012520135.1 Clostridia bacterium | reverse complement strand
TTGGTGAACATTTTCCCGCTCTTAGCATATTCATTACGAATGGCTGCCATCACATGCTTCATCTCCACCCTCTCGCTGCCTTCTGCTGCTGCCAGGAATGCACTGTAAAGAGCGATGTTCTTGATATTACTGCCGGATAATTCAAATCTAGACGTCAGATAATCATAATCCAATTCCCCCAGCGGCAACTGGGGAGGAAAAACCTTTTTCCAAATCTGCCGTCGTTGTTCCCGGTTAGGAAAGGGAAAATCGATGACGAACTTCAACCTGCGCTTGAAGGCCTCGTCAAAGTTTTGGATGTAGTTGGTGGCAAGAATCGCCACACCGTCGTATTCTTCCATCTTTTGCAGCAGAAAGGCCGCCTCCATATTGCTATATTTATCGGTGGATTCCTTAACTTCAGTGCGCTTACTAAAAAGGACATCCGCCTCATCGAAAAACAGGATTACTTGACTCTTTTGGGCCTGTTGGAAGATTTCGTTCAAGTTCTTCTCCGTTTCACCCACATACTTGCTTACAACGGTTGCCAGTTCAATCTTATAAACATCAAGTCCAAGTTCGTTGGCTACCACCTGGGCCGCCATGGTCTTGCCTGTACCGGGAGGCCCGGTAAATAACATGGACACGCTCTTTCCATAAGCTATTTTGTCTTGGAAACCCCATTTTTGATAGACGAAATATTTATAGCGGACTTGATTACAGGCGGTCACCAGTAAGTCTTTCTGGTATTGGGGCAACACCAAATCATCCCATGTATAAACAGGCTCCAATCTGGTAGCTTTGCTGCTCATGGTCAAAGGCAGCGTATTGTAACAGCCCCGTTTCAAATGAGATAAAGTGATTTTGCAACTGCCCTCCAAGTTGGCAATTGCCGAAGCTGCCCGGAATGCATCCTTGATATTGCCGGGAGTAAGCTTAAACTCGCCTGCAAGCTCGTAAAAGCTGACGCTTTTGTCAACCGAGTATTTTTGGCTCTCCCTTTCCCAAAGCCTGACCGCGGTCTCCAGCGATAAATTGCCCAGCTCCTTAGCAAGGAGTAAAACACCATCTTTGAGGTAATTAGGCAACAATCGTCCCCCGGAAACGGCAAAAGAATAATCAAAAGCATCGGTCACTACTTCATGAAGACGGAAAAAAACATCTCTATTGGTAGCGGTCATCTCTTCGGGGATGTTCACAATTACAGGTACTGCCTGAAAGATCAAGCATTCCCGCAAGACTTTTCCGATCAGAACAGGGTAATCGGCATAGTCAGAGAGAGAGAGCAGGTCAATAAACATGAGGTTAAATCCGTTTTCCCCGGCGATATACTTGATGCAGCTCTTGCGTCCGGCACCCTTTTCACCGAAAAGGTTAAACACAGTGTGTCCGCCAAAATCCTGGCAATCCCGAATATAGGCTGCCAGTCTGCCGGCGGTCTTTTCATCGGCAGATACTTGCTCACCGCCGCTCCATAGGGTTGCCGTGGGAGCGTAGTAGGATTCCTTTACGGCAGTACCGAGGATAAATTCCAGAATACGCCTGTCAAGGGTAAGTTTAGACAAAACATTAACTTCATCTGGGGCAAAAAAGTATTTTATCAGCTTTGAATCTTTGGCAAAATAGTTGAGCTTTTGGGCAAATTCTCCATGTTCCTCATAAGTGCGGCACAAGGCCAAGGGAGTTGCCCAATCCAGCTGCCGGTGATTGTGAATGAGGGCGAAATCAGCGGCTGCTTCCGGAAAAACTTGAGACAGTAGAGTCATGACCACCGCGTGCCGCTCAAAAGCATCGCAATTAAAAAGCCAAAACAAGTACTCAAGGGGCAAAAAAAGACCCTTTTGCAAACTTTTCCCCGCAACAGCATAAGCTTTTTCAAAACCGGTACGAAGCTCCGACCGGCTGAAGTCTGCCCTGAGGTCTTTATTACCAGAATCATAACCCAGCTCTGAAATAGTGCATTGAAGGCTGTGGCGGGCCAGAAAGATTAGCCGGTCAAGATATTCACTTCCGTTGGCAAATTGAATTACGTCCTCCATTTTTTCTCCTCTTATAAACAAGGCTTAAGATCTTTTTTTGCCGGCTGGGCGCCTTGTCTAAACCTTCCTTTGCATGCTTCTCTGATAGGCCGATTGCAAGTCTGCCGAGGGCTGGATATCCAGTTCACCGGCAAGCAGATCACAAAACTCCTCGTATTTTAGGCGCAGTTTATCGAATTTCCCCAGCTTGGAATAGCAGTTTAAAATCTTTTCCATTATCCGTTCCGAAAAAATATCGATCTTCTGTGCATTTTGCAGAAAAGCTAAAGCCTTTTCATAGATCCCGTTGTCGTAATAGAAAGCCGCTAAGAGCTGTGAGCCGTTGACAAACATCTTATCGTAGTACTCTTTACGCTCCACGGCCCACAATCCGGTAATATTTTCAAGGTACTCACCCCAGTATTTGAGGAAGATTACCTCGTTTTCCAAAAGGGTATCCATATCCTTGCGGGCAATTGCCGAACAAACATGAGATACAATTTCCCCGTCGCAATCAACAAGGGACATATCGATACTATAGCCTTTATTTTTGTACTGAATTAGTTTCTCCAACTTATAGGCACTGAGCTCCTTGCGGATATTGTAAATCATGTTGTGGAGCATAGCCACCGGGTTGTTGGGCAGTTCATCGGGCCAAATAACATCGAAAAGATGGCTCCGTTCCACTGATTTTCCGTTAAGACTAATCAGGTAAGCCAGAAGCTCGCCACCTTTTTTTGTACGCCAGGATACTTCGTATCCGTCCTCCACCACGATAACCTTAAAAGCACCGAACTGTTTTACCCTTAACGGCTTTCGGTTAGAGGCCTTCCCATCAGCGGAGGTGCGGGACTTTATTTTTTCCAGGACCTTCTGTTCGCGAGGCAGGAGAAACGGAAGCTTTAGATTATACTCGCTCAGATAAAATAATACGTTATTGATCATTTTCAGGTATTTTGGAGGGTCAGTTTCATATCGCAATAGGCCCCGGTAAAGACTGCGCTGGATGCTATAAGTGTTTTCCTTGCCAAACATGCTATCTGCCATGTTGAAGTTGTAGTCCATTTTGGCATAATCACCGATGACGTAGTAATACTGGGCCAGTATTCCGTAAATGAAAGCATCCAGTTTCTCGCCGCTTTTTTCAAGTACCCGGGCACATGAACCCAAAATCTCAAATTGCTTTTCCTCTAACAATCTTTCGCCGCACAGGGACAAAGCCCGGCAAATCAAGTCCGGCTTTCCGTTATTGAGGGCGAAATCGATTGCTTCCAGGTGCATTTTACGCCTCAAGTAGTGTTCCAAAGCTCTTTCTGCAATCACCGTTTTTTCAGGTGCTGCAAGCAGTTCCGACATGGCCTTGCGGAAAATTGCTATCCACCTAAAAGCTTTCGGCTCTCCCGGGCATTCCTGCAGAAATATCCCGTTTTCGGCCAAAAAGTTCAAGCACTCCCCTGAGTCGCCTGTTTCCAGGATAGTATCACACACATCGACGGTCAGAGAATCAATAATTGAGGCCCTCTGTGCAAACTTGACTACCTGTTCAGGAAGATCGGTGAATATCTCGAAAGTAATGTACTTCTTAAGCAACCCAATATCTACGATATCTTCCCAAGCAGGCAATTTTTCAGCCATAAATTTTCTCCCACGCAGGCAAAATGTGACACCTGCCGCCCAGCCTCCGGTGAAATCGTGCAAAGACTTGGCAAGCTGCCGGTTATCCACGTTTAGGTGCATCCTCACTAACTGGCCGGTTTCCTTTTCGGATAAAGCCAAATCATCGCGACCCAACAGCCGGCAACGCCCCTCCAAAATAAATCTGGCTGCAAAACCGGGAAGGATGCGTGAACCCATAACTACCCTAAAACCCTTTTCCGCCTCGGCTACAAGGAATTGTAGGGCTCTGCAAACCTCCCCATCAGTAATTACCTGGCAGTTGTCGAAAATAAGGGTCATCCTGTTGGCCAAGGCTGCCCGGCAAATCCGCAATAACAGCGTAGATGCCCGGTCCCCACTGTCAATTTCCCCTTGGGTTACGGACCGCTGAATTGCTGCGGAAAGATGCTCCAAAAAGGAATACAAATCATTGTCGGTGTGATCGAGCAGGCACACTGCCACAGGTTGATTCCGCAATGCCAACTGACTTAATAAGGTAGATTTTCCGTATCCCGCCATGGAACAAATCAATATTGTACCGGAGGGAATACTTTCGATCTTATCCAGCAGGTCCCGGCGTAATACTGACTTCGCAAATGTTTTGGGGAACTCCCGGAGAGCCATAGCCTCAATGTTGCTCATATTATCCCTTCTTACAAAAAATCAATCTCTTGGCCCGGCGTAACAACAATCGTTTAGAACTGTTCGACTAGTTGACAAGCTATATCTCA
>JAAYOX010000404.1 GCA_012520135.1 Clostridia bacterium | reverse complement strand
AATGGATGCCGATATTACCGGTCCAAGTATTCCCAAACTGTTTGGGCTTACTGACAGGCCGGGGCAGAATGAAAATGGTCTGCTCCCGGTGGAAAGCTCTACAGGGATCAAAATTATGTCCCTGAACTTATTGTTACCGGATGAAACGGAGCCGGTAGTCTGGCGTGGCCCTCTAATTGGTTCGGCCATTAAGCAGTTTTGGACAGACGTAGTGTGGGGAGAGTTAGATTATTTAGTGATCGATTTGCCACCGGGAACCAGTGATGCTGCGCTAACAGTCTTACAATCACTACCGGTGGATGGTATTGTGATGGTTACTACCCCTCAGGAATTGGCAACCATGATTGTGACAAAAGCCCTAAAAATGGCTGATAGCATGGGTATCCCCATGCTGGGGATAGTAGAAAACATGAGTTACACCGTTTGTCCTCATTGCGGTGAAGAAATTCGCTTGTTTGGCACAAGCAAAGCCGAAGAATTTGCCGACAGTGTAGGAACCGATTTATTGGCCTTATTGCCTATCGATCAAGGGTTGGCTTCCATGGCGGATGGAGGCAAAATTGAACAATACGATTTGCCTATGCATAAGCTGGTTAGCACGGTGACGAGTAAACTAGGAGATTAAACATTTCAGGCCCTGGAGTTCCAGGGCCTTTATTGATCCATGAATTGTTTCTCCCTTATAGTCTAATAATAAGACAGAAATAGCAATCAAGTAGGTAAAGGCCCTTTGTCGTGGGCCTTACGCTTTAATAGGCGAATTAAGGATGACTATTATTTTGAGCAAAGGATGGTTGGACTATGAAAGGGATTATTATGGCCGGAGGGGAAGGAGCCAGGCTGCGTCCCCTTACCTGTGATCGTCCTAAACCTTTAGTACCGGTGGCTAATAAACCGGTAATGGAATATGCTATTGAACTGCTCCGGTTATACGGAATTAAGGAAATTGGAGTTACTTTACAATATTTGCCGGATGCGATCGTAGATTATTTTGGCGATGGGAGCAGTTGGGACGTTAATCTTCATTATTTTGTGGAAGACAGCCCCCTAGGAACTGCCGGTAGCGTCAAAAATGCGGAGGAATTTTTGGATGAAACATTTGTGGTCATCAGCGGTGATGCGTTGACGGATTTCAATCTTGCCCAGGCTGTTGACTTTCATCATCGTCGCCAGGCAGTGGCTACTCTGGTACTGACTACGGTGGCTAATCCCCTGGAATATGGTGTAGTTATCACCGGAGAACAGGGCAAAATTGTTAAATTCTTGGAAAAGCCGGGATGGGGCGAAGTATTTAGTGATCAGGTTAATACAGGAATTTACGTGTTGGAACCGGAGGTGCTCTCTTTAATTCCTAAAGGACAAAAGTTTGACTTCAGTAAAGACTTGTTTCCGGAATTGTTAAGGAGAGAGGAAGCACTCTATGCTTCCGTCTTGGAAGGATATTGGTGCGATATTGGGAACCTGGAGCAATACCTGGAATCTCATTGGGCAGTCTTGGAGGATCGAGTAAAGGTAGCTCCATCTGCTGTTT
>JAAYOX010000403.1 GCA_012520135.1 Clostridia bacterium | reverse complement strand
TTAATATTACCGGGCAGGGTTTTGGCCGCAGTGTCGGGATTTCTGGTAACTACGCTGATTTGGTAGTCGTCAGACAACAGTTTTTGGATCAGATGCCTGCCTAAAAAACCTGTCGCCCCGGAGACTAAAACACGCATAGCCAACACCTCGTGTTATTCCAGTAATGTTCCGGCTTTACACATTCTTCATACCGGTGACTAATACCTGCTCTGTTGCCTATCTTTTGGCGAAAAAATAGTCTAAAAGGGATTACTTCCTTTATATTTTTTGTAACGTACAGCTAAGTCACCTCGTCTAAATAATAAAGACCTGTTTAAGAGGAGGGGTTTAATATGAAACAGCTGTCTGCAGTCAAAAAGTTAGGATTACCAGTAATCATTCTGTCTGTTCTGGTTTTGACCTTGATAGGAGGGAACCAAGCTTTCGCGGCAAATGGATTAACATTAAGCACCTCCTACCCGGGCTTAACCGTTAAACCGGGGGAAACGATACGTTTTACCCTGGAAATCGAAAACAGCGGATTGCCGTCCCAGAGTATCAAGTTAGCTACCAGATCTATACCTGAAGGTTGGAACAGTGAGTTTCAAGGTGGGGGAAGGGAAGTTCACCAAGTTTTTGTCAAAAGAGGGGACTATGAAACAGTAAACTATCAGGTGGAAGTTCCGGCTGAAACGGAAGAAGGAACATATCAGATCCAGGTGGCAGCCCAAGGCGGCAGTGTCGCCGATATCTTAACCCTGGAATTACAGGTGAGCCGGGAGGCTCAGTTGGCCAGTAAACTATTAGCCCAGTATCCGGAACTACAAGGGCCCAGCAGTGCTGTATTTACCTTCAAAACTGATTTGGTTAATAACAGCAGTCAGGAGCAGTCCTACAGCCTGGGAGCGGCAACACCTGCCGGTTGGGGAGTGGTGTTTAAGCCTTCCTATGAAAACAAGCAGATTGCCAGTTTAAGTGTGGAGCCGGGCAAGAGTCAGGGGCTACAAATCGAAATTACCCCCCCATCAAATGTTAAAGCGGGAGAATACAAAATCCCTATCAGAGCCATATCGGCTGAGGAAACAATTGAAACTGAATTAACTGTTATCATCACAGGCAATTATGAGCTGAAATTAAGTACCCCTACCGGGCTGCTGTCTTTTGCGGCTACTGCCGGCCAGGAAAAAGCGGTGGCATTGGAAGTAGTCAACACCGGCAGTGCCGACCTGAAAGATATAAAATTATCTTCCTGGGCACCTACCAATTGGACTGTCACTTTTGAGCCGGACCACATTGCTGTTTTACCGGCGGGGGAAAGCCAGGAAGTAAAAGCATACGTTCAGCCGGATAACAAAGCTTTAGCCGGGGATTATGTGGTGCAAATGACCGCTAGGGCACCGGAAGCAACGGGTCAGGCAGAATTCCGGGTTTCCGTCAAAACGTCTACAATATGGGGAATAGTTGGTTTAGTTATCATACTGCTGCTGGCGGTAGGCTTATATAGGACTTTTAAAGTTTACGGGAGACGGTAATTATGGCAGAAGAAATCATCATTCGAACGGAAAACCTGACCAAATGTTACGGTGATTTTAAAGCAGTAGACGGGTTAAACCTGGAAATCAGGAAAGGTGAAGTGTTTGGCCTCCTGGGTCCCAACGGCGCCGGGAAAACGACTACTATTTTGATGCTGTTAGGCTTGACCGAACCAACCCAGGGAGGGGCGTGGATTAACGGCCATGACTGCACCCGAAATCCTATGGCCGTAAAAAGTTTCGTCAGTTATCTGCCTGATAACGTAGGCTTTTATGATGACATGACAGGCAGGGAAAACCTGCGGTTGACGGGAAGACTGAACGGCCTAGAGGGTGATGCCCTGGAAAGCAGAATTGCTTCCCTGGGCGGGCGGGTTGGTTTATCCGGTGCTATCGATAACAAGGTAGGCACCTACTCCAGGGGTATGAGGCAGAGGCTGGGAATTGCCGATGTTCTAATTAAAGATCCTGGGGTTGTCATTTTAGATGAACCTACTTTGGGCATCGATCCCCAAGGTATCGAAGAATTGCTTCAGTTAATCAAGGAACTGTCCGTCAAAGACGGCCGAACCGTAGTAATCTCCTCCCATCTTCTCCATCAGATGCAGAAAATCTGTGATCGGGTGGGTATCTTTGTTCAAGGCAGATTATTGGCTTTCGGACCTTTGGAGACTTTGTGGGAACAGGTATCCGGTCAACAGGGTCAACTGTTGGAGTTGACAGTGGAGCCGGATGATTCCCGGCTAAAAGAATTGCTGAATCAACTTGCTGATGTGGAAGAAATCAGCCGGGAGCAAACTATATACACTTTAAAGCTGAAAAAGGATATACGCCGGGAACTGGTAGATACCTTGGTAGGGCATGGTTATACTATTTCACACCTGCGAATGCGGCAGGGAGACCTGGACGATATTTATCGCCTTTATTTTAA
Source organism: Clostridia bacterium (assembly GCA_012520135.1). Lineage (GTDB taxonomy): Bacteria > Bacillota > DULZ01 > DULZ01 > DULZ01 > JAAZDD01. The sequence continues at coordinate 5,099 of JAAYOX010000403.1, read as the reverse complement.
GCAGGAAGGGGTGGTATAGCTGTGAACAGGGGATTATATGTTTTGTTTCGTAAGGAATTGGCTGACCACTTTACAAGTAAGCGGTTCATCATTATTATGCTGATCGTTGCGGCTACCTGTCTTGCCGGTGTGTACAGCGCCGGATTAGGTATCAGGGAAGCAGTAGCCAAGGAAAGCAGTGAGTTTGTCTTTCTCCGGCTGTTCACCAGTAGCGGCGGTTCTCTGCCTTCCTTTGCCACCTTTATTTCTTTTTTAGGTCCCTTAGTGGGTCTGTCCATGGGCTTTGATGCCATTAACGGAGAACGAAACGGCAGAACCCTTAGTCGCCTACTGGCTCAGCCCATTCACCGTGATGATGTAATTAATGCTAAATTTTTGGCGGGACTGTTCATCTTGGTGATGATGGTTTTAACTTTGGGGCTGGCGGTGGCCGGTTTTGGTATAATATTGACAGGGATACCCCCAACCTGGGAAGAAGTAGCCAGGATGTTTATCTTTATGCTGATTACTATCGTCTACATTGCTTTATGGCTGGCTGTTTCCCAGTTGTTTTCCCTGTTGTTTAAACAAACGGCCACTTCAGCACTGGCCTGTATTGCCCTGTGGTTGTTTTTTGTGGTCTTTGTCAATTTATTTGCCGGGATTATTGCCGACGGTTTATACCCGGTTACGGATCAGTCACCGGCCGGTACAGTGCTTAAAAACTATAATCTGCGGCATAATATCAGCCGTCTTTCCCCTACGTTGCTTTACGATGAGGCAGTGGTGACTATTCTAAACCCCGGAATTAGAAGCTTGGGGCTGGTCTTGACCAGCCAGGTTGAAGGAGCCATACCGGGGGCCTTGCCCTTTGGACAGAGCCTGCTACTGGTTTGGCCCCATGTTACCGGAATTATTGCCGCTACCATGATCTGTTTTGCCGTATCCTATGTCAGTTTTATGAGACAAGAAATCAGAGCTTAATATTTTCTGTGCAAGATTGAAGGGATGTACTTGATGCCAGGAGATAATCGCAGCGAACAGTTGGAATACCTGATGCGGCGGTTTGGGCATAAAGTATTGAAAATCGCCTACTACCATGTACGGGACCGCTATCAGGCGGAAGATATTGCCCAGGAAGTATTTTGCCGGGTGTACCAGCATCTGGAACGGTTTAGGGGAGACAGTTCCTACTATACCTGGATTTATCGTATTACGGTAAATCTTTGCAAGGATTACCTCCGTTCTGCCTATTTCCGGCGGATGCTTCCCTGGGGTGATTTTCGCCATTTGGACAGCCTGAAACAAAGGGAGGAGCGAATGTTTGAGGTGGTAGAAGGGGGCGAAATCTTTCAGAAAGTGATGGATCTGCCTCTCAAGTACAGAACGGTAACGGCCCTGTATTATTTTGAAGAAATGTCTACCGCCGAAATAGCTGAGATTCTCCACGTAAAGGAAAATGTGGTGCGAACCCGGCTGTGTAGGGCGCGAAAAATACTGCGGGATCTACTAACAAGGGGGGAGGCTGCCTATGGACGACCGCAAGCTGGACAGTTTTCTGAAAAAAGCTAAAGACCAGTCGGACCGGTTTTTTGCGGGCTGGAATCCCCAGCTTCACCCCCGACAGGTACAGGCAAGGCATAAGGACCGGAAGTCCCCCCGGTATTTGTCCCAGCTAAGACAATGGAAACCGGTTGCAGCGGTGGCAGGTATATTGATCGTGGTTTTTACAGTTTTCAATTTAACTGCTACCACCGATCCCCCACCAAGTGTGGGTACCGCTGTATCTATTGATGATTTCAATCAAGTCGGGTATGCCGGTTACGAGCATCCCATTGTTAATATGTTGTTGGCAGAAGACTTTATAGTTCAAGGGAAGTTATTGCTTAAGGACGGTGTTTTGGTAGAAGAAAGATCCGGCGGTATGGTGACCCGGATTATTCCTTATCAGATGGATCCTTATGGCGAATTGGTATTGCCCGCCGATCGGGTTTTGTTACAGGTGGGAGAAGAATTGTTACTGGTCGGTATCAATTTACCCCAATACGTAGAGCTTAATGCAGGAGATTATTATATTACAAAGGTTAATGAACGGGGAACCGGGTATATTTCTGAGACCAGGTTCAGTGTCCGCCATCCCGGTGAAGACTGGCTGCAGCTTATCCCCCGGTCTGATCCCACCAAGAAGCGAACCATATATGTAAAGGTGATCCATTGACAAATGAAACAGGGCGGTCCATTGCTTGAGCAAAGAACCGCCCTGTTTACATTTTAATCTTGGTTTTAGGTATTTACCTTTTTTTCAGGCTCATTATCAAAGCCGGCAACTGGTTTCACCGGTGGCGCAAAAACGAGGAAGAAATTACCCGCAAATTGGATGAACTGGTTAAATTGCATCAAGCTTCTCTGAAAGACGAAGACTGAGGCGGGCCAAGATTGTAGCCGGTCAGCAATTTGAATTACATTAATAATCGTTCCGCTATTTTATTCAATTGATAACATATGCCGGAAAAATCGGTATTCAAGTCCAAAGTTTTAACGCTGATCCGGTTGCCATTAATGATATAATCGCTGTCCGGCACGATTTCCTCATCTGTTTTGGCATAAAGCAAAAGGCCGCTTACATTGCCGGAATGGGCAAAATCCATATTCTTTACATAAGTAAAAATCTGGTACATGTTGTGGGAATGGAGTGTGCGGCTGTTAAATAGCCTGTTTGTTTGCATAGTGCGACTGTAGAATTTAGTGTCTATAATGAGGGCTTTATCCTGATATCTGAGAGTGATGTCCGATTTCATGGCCGGTAAACACTCTGTCTCTCCACCCTCTACATCCCAGTCAATAAAGGATGCTGAAGAATTAAACTGGGGATAGTGCCTGCGGTAATATTCCAGTACAAATTTTTCAAACAGCCTGTGCATGCGCCGGTCGTCTACATAGCGGGCCAGTTTCCGGGAACCGTTCTGCTCGGTGAGGAGCAGGCCTTTGATCACCAGGTAGCAGATATTTAAAAGCATTTTGTAGGTGGCGTTATTCCGGTGGTAGCTGAGAGCTGACCATTGAATCCTGTAGGGGTTGGCCTCGTCAACATTGATAAAATAAAGCATCATTTTCCTTAGAGCTTTTTTGCGTTCCGCTGATACTTCCGGGCAGCGAATCAAAAGCATAGCCGTAGTTTTGAGGATTTTATTCATATAAGCGTTTTCGGTAAACTCGTCATAGTCGCAGATTAATTGCTTTTTTAGCATAGAGTTCTGCTTTACGGAAGCGGAAACATTTATTTTTCCTGCAGGTGAATTCAGAGCACTTGTTGTGCCTACATATTCTCTATGCAAGCCCCTTTTGATTTGATTGGCGATACCCTTGGCGAGAATGGCCGCCAGTAAGTCAGAGGCATACTCGAATTCTTCGGTGGCCACTCTCCTATAACCCTCTTCATTTAATACTTGAAAAGCATAAGCAAGCATGTAGTAGATATTCTGGATTCTAATCATTCAAACACTCACACAACCTTTTAGCCCATTGCTCTATTTTGGATGGCTCGTCGAACCAATATTCGTTCAAAAGGGGTAGCAACTCATAATTAATAACTGCTTCCAGCCATTCATCGGTTATTTCCTCATTTGTGCAAAGATAACTGTGGCCGATTCTGAACCCGTTGCCCAGGGATTCATCTTTGCTAATGAAGATGTTTAAAGCTTTTATTTCTTCAACCAGGGCATTAAGTTTAGGATTGTTTGCTTGCTGCATTATCGCTTTAAATCCCTCAGAGTCAAAAGCAGGCTCCAGTTCAAAGAAAGCGAATCTTCTTCTGAGGGCATAATCGATGATGGCCAGGCTACGGTCGGCGGTATTCATCATACCGATAATATAGACATTTTTGGGAACGGAAAATAACTCGTTGGAATAAAGCAGGCGCAGTTTTTCACCGCGTTTGTCCTTCTCTACAAGCATCATCAGCTCGCCAAAAATTTTGCTTACATTACCCCGGTTGATCTCGTCAATGATAAAGAAATAATCCCGTTCATCGTCGTCCTGGGCTCTTTTGCAAAACTCATAAAAAGGCCCGGGTTTCAATTCAAATCCGTCTTTGGTAGGGCGGAAACCCATAATAAAATCTTCATAGCTGTAGCTTTGATGGAATTGAACCATCTCAATCCGACTGGTGTCTTTTTGCCCCATCATGGAAAAAGCCAGTCTTTTTGCGGCAAAAGTCTTACCAACGCCGGGTGCTCCTTGCAGGATGATGTTTTTCTTAACCTGTAAATGGTTAACCAATGTGTTGTAGCGTTCAGCATCCATGAAAACTTCGATTAGAAAGTCATCTTCGGTGTAGGGAGCATATTCAATTTCCGGTTCTTCCGGGGGAATATCGGCAGTTTCGTCATCAATAAAAAGAGCTTCCAATTTTTGCACATAATCCGTATAGGGAGTAATGTCAGTTAGGGTTTTCATTGCGGCTTGGCCGGGATGTTCCCATTCGCCGTTATGAGTCCATTTGATTTTGCGAATTTGTTTATAATCCTGGCGTCCACCATCGAAAATGTAGCCGGATTCAACTATGCCGCGGCCTATAACCTTATACAACCCTTTTTTAGCATAAACGATATCGCCTGGTTGAATTTCGTTAGCAAACTGCCATGTGGCCAGGGCTGAGTTCATGTATGAGTACTCAGCACCGTACAGTTCCTTCATCTTGGTTTTCATTGCATCCTTATTGGGGTAGTGTTTTAGGTCGCCCATTTCGTCCCAACCGATGCCCATAATCCCCTGGGAATAAAACTCCTCCCATTTGGAAGAACCGCTGCCGGGTGCATAAATCCAGTATCGCCTTGACTGGGCCAATGTTTCGTCTGGAAGCTTGGGTGCTACACGTTTATAAGTGCCATTAATTATGCTGTCAATAATGTCTGCCTGTTCGGGAGTTAACCTATAATTTGTTGCATTTGGGAAAGTAATAATGCTCGCACTTTTCAGCCGCTCATCTGCCAAGAAATCTTCCCTACTGATGGCTGTATTGGTTAGCTTATCTTTAAATTTAATATCTACTACAGGGGTTTCCTTGGTGTTGATATTGCCGGAAAGGTCGTAAGGATCCGGTTCATCATTTTCTCTGATTT
>JAAYOX010000402.1 GCA_012520135.1 Clostridia bacterium | reverse complement strand
CTACTTTTCTCCATTCGGGCATTACCGGCTTATTGGACGTAGTTTATAACGGGGGTACTTTTACCACCCTGATCCTGGATAACAGCACCACCGCCATGACCGGACACCAGGAACACCCGGGCACCGGCTGCAGGGTTGATCATTCGCCTGCTCCGGCGGTGGATTTGGAACAATTGGTCCGTTCTTTAGGTGTAAAGCGGGTCAGAGTAGTAGACCCTTATGATTTGGCAGAGGTAGAAAAGGTGCTGAAAGAAGAAACCGCGGCGGAGGAAGCTTCGGTCATAATTGCCAAGCGTCCCTGTGTGCTGTTGAAAGGCCATCAGCCCACCGGAGGCCCGGTGCAGGTAGATGAAAGCCTCTGTACCGAATGCGGCCGTTGCCGTCGACTGGGTTGCCCGGCTTTAGTCTTTAAGACGGCTAAGCCTTCCGTAGATACGACTTTGTGCAACGGTTGCGGTCAATGTGTGCAAGTCTGCCGCTTTAATGCCCTCCAGAAAGTAGGTGAAGCCAATGACTAATGTAATGAATATCTTATTAGTTGGCGTTGGGGGCCAAGGTACAGTCCTGGCCAGTAAAGTATTGGGTCAAGTAGCTCTCTCTTTAGGACAGGAAGTGAAAGTGGCTGAGATTCACGGTATGTCCCAGCGGGGCGGCAGTGTAGTTACTCAAGTCCGTTACGGGGAAAAAGTTTACGCTCCAACCATTCCCCAAGGCCAGGCTGATGTCATCCTGGCTTTTGAGAAGATGGAAGCACTCCGGTGGCTGCCTTATCTGAAAAAAGGCGGCCGGGTAATTGTCAATGACCAGGAGATTGATCCCATGCCGGTGATTGTCGGTTCCGTGCCTTACCCGGAAAAAGTGATTGAGCAATTGACCGCCCATGGACAGGTTACGGTAGTCCCTGCCTTGCAGTTGGCTGAAGAAGCAGGCAACTCCAAGGCCACTAACGTAGTTTTACTGGGTGTTCTGGCCCAAAGTTTAGGAATTGAGCCGGAGGTTTGGCGGCAGGTATTGGCGGAATCTGTTCCTCCGAAGACGTTAGCCGTCAACCAAAAAGCTTTTGAATTAGGATTGGAATATAAGCCTCAGGAAGCAACAACCGTTTCCTAAAGAATAAACCCCGAATTACTTAAAATCCGGGGTTGGCATTATAGACACAATATCATTTTTGTCTGGAAACGTAAGGCTGATAATGTTTCGTGGAGCGGGCGTTGGGCCTCAGCCGTCGGCAGCTTGCTGCCGGTAACGGCGTAGGCACTCCGCCGTAGCGAAACGAACATTATCAGCCTTAGCTATTTGTCAAAAACCGGTTTACTTTTATTCTTTAACAACTTCTTTATTTGGCCTTAATACTTGTACCCAGGTCTTGCCCTTAACCAGCTTGATGGGATTGCCTTCTTCATCGAGATATTCCGTAGGGGATTTCAAATCGTTTTTTCGCCAAGTACCCGTTTGATATTTGCCTCCCAAAAAGTATTCCGCCTTGCCTTCCCCGATTAAGTCCACATCTATATGTAGCAGTTCGGTGCCTAGGTTCCGGTGCCGGGCAAACTGAAAAATCAGGTTCCGGGCAGCCAATTGTTCTCCGGTGGCCTTGTCCACGTGGGGCTCTCCGTTGATAAAGCGCAAATATAACCCCTTGTCTTCATCAAAAACATAACCGGGACGGTTGTATTTGTCGTAAGAAAAGTTAATCTCCCGGTAATCCGGTGTACCTTCCGGTGGATCGATAAATTCCCAATCGTGGAAGACGCCGTTTTCTTCCTTACCGGATAATGCCTCTTTTAGATTTAAGTATGTATTATGAGGACGGCGGCCGGTTTTATCAACCCAGAAACCTTTATGACCCCTAACATCATCCATATCCCGGATACTCCATTCCCTGACTTTGGCAAATGCATCGTCAGAGCCGCCTACATGAGCAAAATAGGCGTCCCATTCTTTGGCCAGCATCATTACATAGGGCCTGGCGCTCCGAACGGAACCTACATTCTCAGGTAAATCCCCGTAAAAAAAGGCAACGAACCGGGTCATCATGCCTTCCATTTCTATTTCGTAAACTAAATCTGCACTGCCCAATCCTGTTTGGGGTCGAGCTTGGGGTGCATTATTAACCATGACGGCAATTAAATGGGAAGCTTCCTGTAAAGGTTCTCCTGTTAAAGGATTAGGAGGGCCCGGGACTTCGGGCTCCGGAACGATGATTGGTTCCTGAACAATCTCCGGAGGTGGTTCCTCAGTTTCTTGATTTCCTCCGCAGCCAAATACAAACAAGGGAAGCAATGACAAAAGTAAAATCCAAACCAGTCGTTTCATAAGCAGCTCCTGTCTTGTCTATAGTGTGATTTTCAATAATTCGCTCTTTAATCCCTCGTTACCTTCCCATTGTCTAAGACAATTTCATCAATTTTCCGGGACCAACTGCAGGTATTTTGCCACACTATATAGAATAAAATGGCTATATAGTATAACATATATATTCATGGAGGGATAAAAGTTGAGCAGAATTACCTTATCTGTGATCAAAGCTGATGTTGGTGGTTGGGTCGGGCATACCAGTGTCCATCCCCAGTTGTTATCCAAAGCGGAACAAGTACTGTCGGAAAGCAGCTTGTTAAAAGACTTCCATGTTACGTATGTTGGCGACGATGTTAATTTGATCATGACTCATGAATTGGGAGTAGACTCGACTGAAATTCACCAACTGGCCTGGGATACCTTTT
>JAAYOX010000401.1 GCA_012520135.1 Clostridia bacterium | reverse complement strand
TGTAATGTGACCGCTTACCTGACAGAGCCGCTTCCCGCTGAATATATTCAGTAAATAGTTGTTCTGCTTCATCAAAATGTTCATCAAGCAGATGAGGACAATAGTTTTCAATTTCTCGAATGTTTTTCCGGCAATATTCCAGCAGCTTGGCAGTTAAACCTTCTTCAATGAGGATTTTGGTATAAGCAGCCGGTGTGTATTGCATTTCCAGGAACCGTTTAATGATACTTTCCACGACCGGCTGCCACTCATGAGGTTCATAAAATTGCTTTAGCTTCAGGTAATACTCAAAATAGCCATCCAAGGCAAATTCCATGGCCAATTTTCGTTGGTTTTCCATATCCCCTGACTTTTCATGAGCCAAATACCGGAATTCCCGCCATTTATTAATCAGACCGAAATAACCTTTGTCTGCTTCCTCCCCTGCCAGGCAAAGGCGAATTGCCTCTTCATACTGTTTTTTCCTCATAGCCCCGGCAATGGCTTTTTCCCGAAATTGACTGTAACTGATATTTTCTTTGATAAATGCTTCGGCTTTTTCCCTGGTGTCAAAACGCTCAATCAGTTCGAATTGCAATAGCTTAATCCGCTGAATATTGTAAATTCGATGATGCCCATGCCCTGCGAGCTTCTTTGCCATCTTTTCCAATATTTGTTCAAGCTGTTCCCGTAATTCCGGCGAACCACAAAAAACCGTGCAAGCCTGAAGCAGCTCCAACCGCCAATCAAACCATTCATCATACCGTCGGTCCATTGCTTCTTTGAAAATCAGCTTAAACACTTGTTGCTGCTCCGCCGGCGGTGATTTTTCGGCTATCACTAGGGCGGATTCATTAACTGTGTTAATCCCTTCCTCAATTACCATGCCCACCGAACCATCGGAATCATCGCAGTATTCCAATACTTCTACCACTAGGGGTAAAACCGTGAGAGCGAGCTGGACAGCGTTAACTACTTTGCCTTCCTCCAAATTTCGGTCGGCCTTATCCAAGACACGCCATGCTCCTTCCATGGCATCACTGGCTTTATCCCAATCAATAAAACCCCTGTGTGTGGCTTTATTAATATGGTATTTAATCAGTTTTTTAGCGGCGGTAATTTCCTGCTCAACTGCCACATGCTCGAATAAGAGTTGTTGCTCAAGTTCCGGGTATTGATGGAGATGATTACGTATTATTTTAATTAACTCTTCCTTCGGCAAGTTTGATAGAATTGTTGTTAAATCTTGTCGCAGCTCTGATTTGATTTCCATATGGCCGGAAGCTTCCGGACCCAATGTCTTCTCGCTATTTCTAAGCGCATACAGGACAGCGGCCTGGTGCTTACAAAATGGACCATATGAATAAGGGCAATCACAGGACAACCGGATGATTTCGTCTTCGCTGCCCAACACCGCTTCCACTGTATAATAATCGCTACCCTCCACTTCAGCCACGAAATGACCTTTTGCTATTTCTCTAATGTCCGTAATATAGTCATTGGAATAATAATCAAAACCACGCTCAAGAATAATATCCTCGATGTATTCCTCGAAATTGGATAATTTCACGGTTATTAACACTCCTTGACAGGTGATCCAGAATGATTAAGTGGGCATGCCAACAAAAAAGCTTATCTTCTTCCGGAGGGGTTTCCGGTTTAATTTCTAAGGCATCCAGCAGTTTTTTTACATTGTATGAGCATCTTCGGCCCTCCCAAAAAGCATCGTTATTATAACCAAAATGGACAGAATACAGCCTAACCTCCGTATCCCAATCCGATCCGGAAGAACCGCCCCCCGGATCTGTTAAGTTTCTCGATGGCAGAGGGTTAATTTTTCTTTAGCAGCCGGTAGAGCAGAAGACCTACGGTTCCTCCCACAGTGTCGATAACCACGTCCCTCACTTGTCCACCCCTTCCGGGAACGAATAGCTGGTGAACTTCATCACTGGCTGCGTAAAGGATACAAATCAAAAGGGCCCAAATATATACCTTGGGTCCTTTAATCCCTGATACCCTGAGGCCATTTGCCACCAGTACTCCCAACACCAAATAAGCAAAAAAGTGGGCATTCTTACGCACCACAACGTTAAAGCGCTCTATATCTATTTCCCTATCAGGCACAGCCCTTTCCACCGCATCTACAATTTTTTCGGTAATCCCGACAGACAGCTGGTTTGACTGTTCCCTAGGCTGAGCCGATAAAGCAAAAATAAAAGCCATCCACAGGATGACAGCGGCCCAGGATATCAGAAGCATCAGCTGCCTGTTCTTTCGAGAAATCATT
>JAAYOX010000400.1 GCA_012520135.1 Clostridia bacterium | reverse complement strand
GCTTGAGCAGGAAGAACAGCAAGCCAGATCAAGATAATAGCACAGACATTAGTGAGAATAATTTTTCGCATTCCGGTCCCTCCTGCTTATTGTTTAAAGATAAGACAAGCACAGTAATCATTAGATTCTCCATAGTGAACTACATACACTACATCACCGGGATTTAACTCGCCGATGGTGCGGTAAGAGGTACCAAGGTAAATTAAAGCATCCTCTGTATCCAACTGCAAATTGTAGTATCTCCTGGCCCCGGGACCGGAATCGGGATTAGGAACCCACCGCTGGTATCCCTCACTCCAATCCTGCACTCTGTCTAAGATGAGTATATTTCTGTTAGGATCTGCAGACACCACCCTCGCAATACTGGTCTTTAGCACATCCGGATCATAGCTGCGTATGGACATGGCCAAAATTTTATTGGTCTCATCAGCTACGATAATCGCGTCCTCCCGCCGATACCAATCGCTCCAGCGACTCTCCGCCAAGTCGTCGGGAGTAATCCAGTCTCCCTCATAAGCATCCCAAATCCGGGTTTTGTTATCGAAAACCAACTCCGGCATATTGCGACTGGAAATAGATTTCCACTGGTTCCCTACCAACTCACTGGCCCGGTATAGTGCTAAAGAACGGCGGTCAATATCATCCAGACGACCGGCATAGATGCTTAACCGTGAAGGGACTCCTTGGAAATGCTGCATCAAGGCACTGTATTCCCCGGAACCGGTGTAAACTGTCTCCAGAAACACATGCTCACCGGATTTGAAATCCTGGGGATCCACCAGTTTTCCATCCCTGATAGCGATGGTACCTTCATCCACCAGGAAGTTTTCCCCTTGTTTCACCAGACTGAACCGGTTTAAAGCCCAAGCAGTCTGATCCACGATGCCGTTGTAAGGGCGAGACTCCCCGCCGCGAACCATCATTTTACTGCCCAAAAGACTACCGGGAGTGCTGCTTAAAGCTATATAAACTTCGTGTCCCAAATAGCCCCTTCGCAGTTCATCCAGAGACACTAATTGATTATTTAGATAGATATCCGCACCGCTGTCCAAGACTACTCCTCCCAAGGTACCCAGCGGATACCAACTGCCGTAGAAATACTCTTGGGGATCGACCAAGCTCACTTGTCTGCCTTCCGGGTAGACGGCATTTAGCCTACCCCGGACCACTTTATCTGCCAAGCCTTCATAATTAGATACTTCCACCAAGCTTACCTGGCCGGTCCTGGGATCGGCTACTTCCAGCCGTACCCGGTCCCCAATCCGGAGATCACCCAGGCTAATCGGCTGTCGTCCCCGGATAAAACTAGTTCCGGCAGAAAGACGATAAGACTCCTCTTGGCCGTTATCAGTGATTACCAGATATTCTCCCAAAATTTCCTTGACCCGCCCTAGCTTTACCTGAGGCCGTGTGGGAGCATCGTAACCGGCTAAATAGGGCCCAAAAGTGGCATTAATGCCTACTATCGCATTATTGCTTACCTTTAGACTGACTTCCTGCCCCGGCAACAAATCAGCCAACCTGCCCGGGCGGCCGTCAATGATTACTACCACCTGGGAGCTGAGGGGGATCGTACGTCGCTGGCCGCTGTAAGGATCCTGAAGCCGGAGACTTTGCCCATCCCCGGATAATCCTCCAAAGTATCCATCAAAGGATCCCTGTTGGGATGGCAACACCTGAGCCATCAAGATCTGCCCATTATCCGGATTGTAGATAAATTCCACCTGCTCACCGGCAGCTAAAGTAGAAGCTCTGACCAGTTGTTGATTTTTCAACACGGGAAAACCGCCCTGGTCCCGGAAACTTACCCGAGCCCGATCAAGGCCCGGGAGTTGAACCTCCAGATCCACCCACTGTCCGGCATTACTTGCTCCTTCCCAGCGGTTGGTTTTCTCCACAATTCGCCCCTCAAAACTTGCCGTACCCAATCCGCCCAATCTCTGGCGGGCTGCCCGGTCCAAGATGGAGGCCATCTCTCCCCTTTTGATGGTAGCGGCGGGGCGAAAACTGCCGCCGGGATCCCCGCCCATAATGTTTTGCTGGAGCAGGGGCTCAATAGCCGACAAATAGGCAGGATTAAATTCATTCCGGTCAGTAAAACTATGGACCTTCTGGATATTGATACCGTAAACCGCCGTTAGCCCCAAGGCCTTTGACAACCAGGCAGCCACTTCCTGCCGCTGGGCCGGCCGGTTGGGATTGGCCCGGATTTCCTCCAGCTCCAATTGAGTGATAATGCCCCGGTTAGCTGCCACCTGCAAGTAGCCGTCAGCCCAAAACCTTTCCGGAGCCACTGAAGCCTCCTGTTCCCCTCTTTGAGTTGGACGATTCTCGGCTTGTACTTCCGCCGCCACCATGGCATCCTGTTCAGCGCCGGCAATCCTGAGAATCAAAGCCAAGGCCTCTTCCTTCGTAAGCGTAGCTTCCGGCCGGAAATTGCCCCTGCCGTCTCCTTTAATAACTCCTTGAGCGGCCATCCGGTAAATAGGGGTAGTGGCCCAATGTCCTTTGAGGTCGGAAAAATTGGCAGCCCGGAAGATATCATCGGAATAGTTGCTTTCTTCGTATGTAACGGTAACGGCCCCAAAGGCACCGGGATAACCCGGCGCCACTAGGGCAATAATGATCATCAGACTGAGTATCAAGTTTAATCGTGACCGCATAATATATCTCCTTCAGCAAACCTGATCATGGCATTAATGTTCTACCAGCATAAACCGTCCCGCACCGGTAATCCCTAAAGTCAATTGGGGGGTATTAGGATCGTTAGCCGCTCCCGTATTGACCCACTTACCGGTAGTTGGATTGTAGGTATACAGGGATACCTGTTTACCTGGGGTAATAGACACATTATATTTCATCGTTAGCTGGACTTGCTGGTGGAATGTACTTTGGGGCGTTCCTTTAGTGCCCCTAATAACCTGCCAGCCTACCTCATAGACAGGGCTGATAATCCGGCTGCCTCGAGGTAATTCCCGCATGGCTCTTTCAGCAACCTGCTGTCCCAGATCGGTGATAATTATTTCTGCATAATCCTCCTCTGCCGCCAAGAGACCCAGATATATACTGCTACTGGGAACGGAAAGGCTGATTCCCGGTGCTTCGATGGTAATAGGCAGATATGCTTGGGACAGTGCTTTTTGGCTGATACGAACTGCCTTCCGGTTAGCATTCTGATAAGCTGCCTGGGCAAAATCGATCCGGTAGCCCGTATAAGCCAGCGCATTAGCTGTGGCAACGGTGGCGGTAGCGTTCCCGTTAGCCGCTTCCATAATGATGTTCTCCGGCACCAGGTTGTTTTCCTGCTGCCTGCCGGAACCGGTCCGGGCAGATTCGTAGTAACTGAAATCAGATACCCCTAATTCATTAACCGCCCTGATTTGGAAATAATAGGTGGTATTATAATCCAAGCCGGTAGCATAGTAGACAGTCCTGTTTGTCTGATCCAAGAACCGGTATTGTCCGTTTCTCGTATTGCTGACCCAGATTTCGTAGTAATTGGCAAACTCCACCGGCTCCCATCTTACCTCGATGGTCTCCCTGTCTTTTCTTTCCGTATCCACCCACCCGGGCGGATACTCGGGTGCCGTACGGGGTTTGATATAGAAGAAGCCCGCCGGCAAAGCCGCCCAACCGCCATCTGGGTTTTTCACCCTAACTTCCTGCCAGCCTATTTCCCCAGGGGGAGTAACGGCGGTAATAGTGCCACTGTTGACTACCACTACTTCTAAAGCAGGATTACCCCCAATAGTTACTACAGCTCCCTGATCAAAGGGACCGCCGGTAATGGTAATCTCCGTACCTCCTTCTGCTGTTCCTTCATTAGGCTCAACCTTATCAATTACTAATTCCTTGACCTTAATGTATCTAAAAGCATTGGCCAAAATTGCTTGCCCCATATCGGGATTTAAGACCAGCACATCTACATTACCCTCTTCACCTGGTGGAGTAACCACCCGGAGGGTCTTGTAGTCAATAAACTCGACTTCCGGTGCCTCATTCATGCCGAACCAGACTCGCGGAGGAGCTTTGGTAGCTTCATCTATTTTAAAACCGATACCGGTAACGATTACCTCCGTGTCCCCTAAAGTAGGACCTTGGGCAGGTTCTACTGAGTGTATTTCCGGGAAACTCAGAGGCTTACGATATATGAAATAGACGTCATCTTCTTCGCCTTCCCGATCGCTGGTGGCTCCATCATAGTTGATAACTACGACCTTCTTAGGGCCTTCTGTATGGGGAGGAATCTTTATAATAATCTTGGCATTACCTTCTCCCGGAGTATCGTCGATCATCAGCACCTCAGCATCTTTACCGCCGATAACCACTTTGGCTCGTTCACGAAAATCCGTTCCGGTAATGGTTACCGGCAGGCCTCCAACGGTGGGGCCTTCACTTGGCTCAAGCGAAATGATAACAGGATTGCTGTCCGGTACCAAAAATCTAAAAGCTTCTTTTTTGACAGCCTCCAT
>JAAYOX010000399.1 GCA_012520135.1 Clostridia bacterium | reverse complement strand
CTTTAATCTGATACTTCTATATTTTAACATGAAACGGACAAATCTTCTCAAAAAAAATAAGCCGCTTAAGCAGCCTATTTAGTTCTTGTTTTCTGGAGTTGTTCCAGGGCTTTTTCCGCCGCCTGCTGCTCCGCCTCTTTTTTGCTCCGTCCTTTCCCCACGGCAATCACTCTATCCCGGAAAACTACCCCTGCCTCGTACCGCTTATTATGGTCGGGCCCGGACTCTTTTAGGATCTCGTAAGTTACCGCGTCTTCAAAAAGCCTGTGAACAAGTTCCTGCAACATGGTTTTGTAATCCCGGCTCCTGCCCCGGGCCGCTTCTTCAATTTCTTCTTTAAGGAGCAGTAATACTAACTCCCTGGCCACCGCTAAGCCCTGATCTAAAAAAACGGCACCAATAATGGACTCCACCGCATCACTGAGTGTAGAAGGTCTGGTACGACCTCCTGACTGCTCTTCCCCTTTACCCAGGAGGAGATATTTTCCGATGTCAAATCTGGCAGCTTGACGTGCGAGGGCTGCCTCGCAGACTACAGCAGCCCTCATCCTGGTTAAATCACCCTCAGCTTTGTCCTGAAAATTACCAAACAAGTATTCAGCCACAATCATACCCAAAACAGCATCCCCTAAAAACTCCAAGCGCTGGTTATCTTTTAGTCCTTGATTGGGGTGCTCGGCTTTATAAGTGCGATGGGTTAAAGCTTCATTTAACAGTTCCCAAGAATTCATGGTAATGGCCAGTCTTCCTGCCAGTTCTTGTAGTTTTTTCAACCGCAGTTTATTCATGTCCGGGCCTCCCAGCGCTAAACCCCGAATGCTTTGACGACAATAGTGGCATTGTGCCCTCCAAAACCAAATGAGTTTGACAGAGCGACCTTAACCTGAGCCTGACGGGCTTGATTGGGGACATAGTCCAAATCACATTCCGGATCCGGTGTTTCATAGTTGATAGTTGGGGGAATTATGCCTCTATTAATGGTTAATAAACAAATAATTGCTTCAATGGCCCCTGCCGCACCTAACAGGTGTCCGGTCATGGATTTGGTAGAACTGATGGGTATTTGACCCGCCCTTTTCCCAAAAACTTGTTTGATGGCCATGGTTTCCAACTTGTCATTTAAATCGGTGGAAGTGCCATGAGCATTGATATAATCTACTTCCTCAGTTTCCAAGTCTCCGTCTTTTAAGGCCAAAGCCATGGCTCTGGCAGCATGGGTCCCATCAGGTGCAGGTGCCGTGATGTGGTAAGCATCAGCGGTGCAGCCATAACCGGCCATTTCCCCGTAAATTTTAGCCCCTCTGGCTTGGGCATGTTCCAGTGACTCTAACACCAGGATCCCTGCCCCTTCACTGAGGACAAAACCATCCCGGTCCTTGTCAAAAGGCCTTGAAGCTCCTTGTGGATCATCATTTCTGGTCGACATTGCCTTCATAGCACAAAAGCCGGCCATGGACGTAGCTGTAACCGCTGCTTCAGTACCGCCGGTAATTACTACATCGGCATCTCCCCGTTGAATTACCTTAAAGGCTTCTCCAATGGCGTTGGTAGCCGAAGCACAAGCACTGACAACAGTATAATTGGGACCGTGAGCATCAAGCATAATGGAGATTTGCCCAGCCGCAATATTAGCGATCATCATCGGTACAAAGAAAGGGCTTACTCGGTTGGGACCTCTTTCCAGCAGAACCTGGTGCTGATCCTCAAAAGTCTTAGTTCCGCCAATGCCGGTACCTAATACAACCCCTACCCGCAGCCTGTCTAACTTGTCCAGGTCCAAAGCCGCATCTTCCACTGCCATTTTGGCAGCACTGAGGGCAAACTGGGTATAACGATCCATCCTACGTGCCTCTTTTTTGTCCAGATACTGTAAAGGATCAAAATCCTTTACTTCTCCGGCAATCCTGGTAGCAAGCTGGGATGCATCAAATTGAGTAACCGGACCTAAACCTGATTTGCCATTGATTAAAGACTGCCAAAATGCTTCAATTCCTATTCCTACCGGAGATAGTACACCTATACCGGTAACTACTACCCGTGTTTTCAACCTTATTACCTCCTTCCCCATTGTTTCTCCGCTTCATGCACCAACCGTTGCATTATCTCCCGCACCGGTAAAATCTCTTTAATCTGGCTCACTTTGGTGCCTGCAAAAACTAAACCCTCTTTGAGGACGCCTTTCTGAGCATTATCCAGTGCCGTCAGGATACAGAAGCTGTGGGAGCATTTTTTCAAGCAGTTTTTACACTTCCAAGGAGGCAGACCGACCTTGTTTTCCAGTATCTGCACAAACTCATTGCGAATCCCTCTTCCCGGATAGCCAACCGGACTGTCCACCAGCACCACATCTTCTTCACCGGCTTCAACATACAATCGTTTAAATTCTTCAGACGCATTAGACTCCAGGGAAGCAGCAAATCTGGTACCCATCTGTACTCCATTGGCTCCCGCTGACAAAGCTTCTACAATATCTTTTCCCGTCAAAATACCGCCGGCAGCGATAACCGGTATTTTAACCGCTTCTCGCACAGAGGGCAGGAGTTTGCGAAGTGGTTCCAAAGTAGCTAAATGACCACCTGCCTCCGCACCTTCCACAATAACTGCAGCGGCTCCCAAACCCTCGGCCAATTTTGCCAAACGGGAAGTGGCTACTATAGGAACGATAGGCTTGTTATACTTCCGACCCCATTGGAACATGTCCCTGGAGAAGCCTGCCCCTGAAACCACCAAATCGATTCCTTCTTCAAGGGCCGCCGTCACCAAGGCTTGGAATTCTCGTGCAGCAAACATTACATTTACACCGATTATGCCCTTGCTTAAGCTCCTTGCTTGCCTGATTTCTTGTTTAAGTTCCGGTACCGACATTCCCGTACCGGCGATGAGGCCAATGCCTCCTTCATTAGCAACGGCTGCAGCCAAAGGAGCGG
>JAAYOX010000048.1 GCA_012520135.1 Clostridia bacterium | reverse complement strand
CCGTGGGCTGCCATTTGGGCGGAAAACCAAAACCGTACCCAGAGGGATTTTATCCCTTTACCCATCCTGATCACTCCCTACCTTCGCCCGGACTGTCTCCGCCGTTGTCTCCGGAGCCACCTTCAGGTTGAGTAGGCAAGATACTTTCACCTTGAATCCGCTGGCTGGGCAGGACATCAGCTGAACTGCCGGTAATCACCAGTTCTCCTTCTTCCAGTCCTTCCTTCACTTCCGCATAACGGGAATCCATCAAGCCTAAAGTGATCGGAACCGTTTTTACAGTCCCGTCGGGATTTAGGACTTCCACCATGGACCTGCCGTCTTCTTCAAATACTGCTTCCAGCGGCACCAGCAGCACATTCTCGGCACTGCCGGCATCGATAAAAGCCCTGGCACTCATTCCCGGTCTTAACTCGGGACTGCCTACCACTTTGATATCCACTTCAAAACGAGCTACCCCGTCCCGGTCTGTCCACATGGTAGACACATGATTGACTTGTCCTTCGAAAGTCTGTCCCGGCAGGGCATCGATAGTTACCCTCACCGGTGCTCCCTGCTGGACCATCAGTACATCAATATCATCAATAGTACTCCACATCCGCATATCCGCCGTATTATAGATGTGTCCCAGCCATTCTCCCGGCCCCAAAGTCCTGCCTAAGTCCGTATCGATATAAGCTACCACCCCGTCCATGGGAGAAAGGATGTCCAGGTTATTGTACAGATCATATAGTCCTTGGAGTTCATCCTGTTTGTCCCGGAGTTCATTGATTTTAGCATCGATAGTCTCCCGGGCATCATCTCCCGCCAGGGAAATAATTTTATCTCCCGGCTTGACCGTCTGGCCGTTTTTGACATATACGTTAGTGGCAATCGCTTCTGCCCGGCTGTAAATGGTTTCTTCATCTACATAACCCTCTACAACGGCTTCATACCTGGCCCACCGGGTGTTGAACAGATCAAGCGTCTCAGCATCCTGATCCAAAGGAAAACCTACTTTTGCCTGCATACCGGTGCGGACCAATCCGGGGTTTTCCGCTTCAATATTAACCCAGTGAACATAGACGTATTCCTGGTTTTCTCCGGTACTGCCTGCCGGACGAAAGGGATCCAGCAGATTTGAAGCCGGTTCCGCCACCGGTTCATAAGTTGCATCGGTGATCCGGCCTTCAACCATACCGTCGAATTGGGAAAACCGCAAAGCCACTTTTTGTCCCACTTGGACATTTTGGAATTCTCCCGGAGTTAATTTGGCGGTCAACCGGAACCGGGAATCATCCACTACTTTGGCTACGATTTGGCCCAGCTTCAGTTCTTCACCTTCCCGGACTTCCAAACTGGCAATCCGCCCTCCAATGGGAGTGGTAACCGTAATACCCCGGCTGGAATCCAGGCGATCTACTTCATCGACAGAGATGTCCAGCAAATCGGCGATGGTCTCTTTCTGTTCATTAATTCTTCTTTCCAGATTCTTAATCTGGGTCTCCAGTTCGGGAGCTTTCAACCGTACCAACAGCTGATCTTTTTTAACTTCATCCCCTTCTTTTACCAGCACTTCTTCAATGACATAGCTGGTACTGCCACCGCCGCCACCCCGGTAGCCGGGCACTTGAATACCGCCGCCGCTGGTGGGATTAAGGGAACCAACCACCTCAACTCCCACAGAAATATCTCCGCGGGTAACGGGCTTGGTGGAGTAAACCGGGCCCTGGACCTCCTGTTCCGGTGGGGGTATTAATTGCTGGTAGGCATAATAGCCTCCTCCCAGTACTATACACACGATAACCACAATGGTTAAAATTTTTTGCCCCATAATAAAATCCTCCTATGCTACCGGTATTTCAGTTTCTTCTTCTCTGGCCACCAAAGGCTCCGGCACTTGTTCTATGTTTTCAATCATCCCGTCTTTCAGGTGAACCACCCGGGAACCGTGTAATGCAATGTCCCGCTCGTGGGTCACCTGGACGATAGTCAACCCTTTATCCCGGTTCAGCCGCTGGAAAATAGCCATAATGGTATTACCGGTGCGAGAATCTAAAGCCCCTGTTGGCTCGTCGGCCAGGATCAGGGCGGGATCTCCCACTAAAGCCCTGGCAATGGCTACCCGCTGCTGCTCTCCCCCGGAAAGCTGGCAGGGCCGGTGACGACGTCTTTCCCCCAGGCCTACCGCTTCCAAGGCCTCCACTGCCCTTTTTCTTCTTTCCTTTGCTCCCATACCCCGGTAAATCAAAGGCAATTCTACATTAGCCTGAGCGTCCAAATCAGGAAGCAAGTGAAAACTCTGAAACACAAAACCGATAAATTGGTTTCGAATGTCGGCCAGGCGATTGTCACTTAACTTTTCCACATGCCGGCCGTTTAAAATCAGGCTTCCCGTGGAAGGGCGGTCCAAGCAGCCGATCAAATTAAGCATGGTCGATTTACCGGAGCCCGAGGGACCCATAATGGAAAGAAACTCACCTTCTTCTACCGTTAAATCTATCTCTTTTAAGGCTTCCACCGTGATCTGCCCGTTTTTATAGCGGCGGGAAACCCCTTTTAGTTCTAAGATTGGCAAAAAATCACCTCCTTTTCAACTTTAATAGTTCTATGTACGAATCCAATTCCCTTTTTAATTGGACGTAAGTACCAGGCAGTAAGTTCCTGGAATTATATAAATAATTGACTTCAGTTAATGGCCGGAATCTATTATAATTAAAAGCAAAGACTGGTTGCACTGGAAGATCCGTTTCATTGCTTATCGCACGGTCAAAATTAATGGAATAGGAGATGAAACCATGAAAAAACTAGCGTTACCTTTGACATTGATCTTAGCAGGTGCATTGCTGGCAGCTCCTGCCGTTACTGCCATGGACCGCCTGCCCATTTTTCTTAACGGAGAAAAATCACCGGTGGAAGGAATCTTGATTGAAGGATCTACATATGTACCATTAAGGTATTTATCAGAGGCTATGGGGGCAAAAGTGGATTATCGGGATGGACAGGTGTTTGTGGAAGCCGGTCAAGCTGTACCCGGTTCCGCCGGTATCTCTTTGACAGCCGAGGAAGTTAAAAACTTGCCTACCAAAAGTCTCAAGGAGAAAATCACCATAGACAGAATCGAATATTCCATTAACAGTGTCAGTTATCTTACCAGGGGAACCACCAGATACGTCAACTTGCAGTTAAGTGAAATCAGCGGCACCCACGTTCACTTTGGCACTATCCCCACCCTGCTTTATCAATTGACGGATGGGACCATAGGAGTGTTAAAAGACTACAATTTAACAGCCGATAAAGACCTTAATGCCAAATGGCGCCGGACCTTTACCCTGGAATTTGAAAGCCCGGGACAAGTACAATATTACATCTATATCCCCGGCAACGGAGACGCCCCCATCGGGAAATGGTCTACCTGGTGATCCGGGGGGACGGTTCTTCCGGATCACCCTGCTCGGAAAGGAGTGCCTATTGATGAATAATGACATTACCAAACATACTGCTAACGACCGGTTTGCGGCTCATTTGGGCATTAAATTACTGGAAGCCGGCCCGGGGTATGCCTTGGCCGAAATGGAAATAAAGGAGCATCATCTCAACGGCGTAGACGTTGTCCACGGAGGCGCGATCTTTGGCCTAGCCGATTTTGTCTTTGCCGTGGCTTGCAACGCCAAAGGCCCGGTAACATTGGCAGTTAACGCCTCAATTTCATACTTCAAGGCGCCTAAAGGCAAAATACTCACTGCCGAAGCCAGGGAAGTAACCTCCAGCCGGAAGCTGGGCCACTACCATGTTGATATTCGTGATGAAGATAAAGAGCTAATCGCTAGGTTTACCGGTACCGGGTATATTAAAGGAGGGAATTAATGTGTCATGGCTATTATTTGATTATCCAAGATGATCTACGGTGAGAAAAGCCAAGGACTGGCTTAATAAGAAAGGAATACCGTTTGAGACTCGCCATATAGTCAACGAACCCCCTACCAAAGAGGAGATTATCGACTTACACCTAAAGAGCGGTTTGGAATTAAAAAAAATGTTTAATACTAGCGGCATCAAATACAGAGAGCTGGGACTAAAAGACATCATTAAAACCGCCCGGGAAGACGAATTGTACGACTATCTTGCCTCAGACGGTATGCTAATTAAAAGACCTATCTTAACCGATGGGAACAGGGTGCTGGTTGGTTTTAAAGAAAAAGAGTGGGAAGAACTGTTTAGTCGGGAGTAAGATTTGATGGTTTCTGGATCATGCACTGCTGTTTCCACACCTCCTGACTCATTTACCCATAGTGTGCCACAGATGCAGGTTTGCTATTATGCCTTTGGCTACAACCAGGACATTAATTACCCGTTCGTTTTGGAGCATATAAAAAGCCCTGAAAGCAAAGGCTCCAGAGCTTGGTTAAGAGTTATATGATCCGTACAAACCGCCCCGGATCATTCTGTGAAAAAGCTCATCCTGTAGCGGTTTAAGTTGTTCAAAAATATTTTCAGCTGGTATTCTTCCTGGGAGGTATAGGTATTTACCGGAGTAACAATGGCCCGTCCTTCCTGGGGAAACAGTTGGATACTCACAGGTATAAAGTTGTTGTCTTTCTCAATGACAATACCGTCAATTTCATCCTCAGCAAAGGACCTATTAAATTGGATCAGCCATGCTTTGTTAACAGGCACCCTGCCCGGAGGGCTAGGAAGAACAGTCCAGTTCCCTTCCTCCTGCTCTTCAGACATTACCAGTTTCAATGCTTCCAACGGATTTATTTTGCCAAAACCGTGTTCAGCATCTTTCCCCGGAAAACCCAAATCCAGAGACGTTGCCGCCAGCAATCCCATCAGATCCTCCGGAGTAAGAGAGGGATCTATCGCTTTAAGCAGAGCCAATACACCGGTTACCATGGGAGCCGCTGCCGAAGTACCGCTAAAATAATCGTACTTATTCAGATTACTTTTGGCGGTAGTAATAAACCGCTCACCGGGTGCAACTACATCGATTTTGTCATTATAGTTCGAAAAATAAGACCGTTTGTTGTCAGCTGCTATGGAACCAACAGAGATAACACCATCATAAGAAGCCGGGTACATATAAGACATATTCCCCTCATTTCCGGCAGAAGCCACCACGGTAATTCCCTTTTGGATCGCTTTTTGGATTACATTATTTTCAATTTCGCTGTACTGGGATCCTCCCAGACTTAAATTAATTATATCCACATTGCGCTCAACAGCGTAATTAATGGCCGCTATCAAGTCATCGGAATAAACGTTACCATCGGAAAATACTACTTGTAAAGGAAGGATACGCACATCTGCCAAACCGGCTACACCGGCAATTCCTTTATTGTTGTTTGTCACCGCGGCAATGATGCCTGCAACAGCCGTACCATGACCGTTTAGATCGTAAATGTTGGTAGAACCCAGTAAGAAATTATACCCGTTAGGATCGATTCTGTTTTCCAAATCCTCATGAAAAGGATTGGTGTCAACGCCTGAATCAATGACAGCCACTGTCACTTGGCCAAGTTCCGAAGGCAATTGTTCCCAAAGTTTTGATATACCGATAGATTCCAGTCCCCATTGTTCCCTGTAATAGGGATCATTGGGAAAACTCTCGTAAAGCAGCTTCCTGGGCAAATTTCTTTCCGCCAAAAGCACTGCCTCGTTTTGCTGTAACTCCCGGAATAGCATCTCCTCATCGCCCTCGTCCACAGCTATAGAGTAGACATCGGGAGCAAGCTCCCTGATTTTCTTTGAGTCAAAATTTAAAATAGTTGCAACACGGGTATCCGACATGGGTTTATTAAGCTGAACTATGATCTGTCCTTCCTTTTCCTGCATGATCTTTTCCTCAGCGGCAGTTATCTCCCTTACAAAATCCAATTGCTTATTATTTGTAATATCTATCCCATTTGCAGCAGTAACCGGAACACCGGAGACAACCAGCCAGCCAACAACCACCAGTATGGCGACAATTATCTTTGCAGATCTCACTCTTTATACAGCCTCCCCTCCACCCTTGCCTTCCAGCATCTGACATAAAACCATTCATAGTATACCAAATTATTACTTAGAATGATAGACCGGCACAAAAAAAGGTTTTAACAGCAAGAGGCCATCATCGCCTACAAACATTATTTGATTACCACCGAACGGAGTAGCGAAACCATTAAGTCTTATATGTCCGATTTGGCCTCATTACAGCTTTTTTTGGAAAGAAAGTATAATTGCCCCGTATATATAGGGGATCTAAAATTGGAGGATCTGGAGCAGTTCCTTTAGGGAAATAGTAGGAGGCTTCGCAATGGCGATATCTACTGAAATGCCTAAGGACCAT
>JAAYOX010000047.1 GCA_012520135.1 Clostridia bacterium | reverse complement strand
GGAGAAAGCTTCTTTTTCCGGCATCACTTCCTGGTGGAAGAAACCTCCTTCCTCCCAATACCGGTACCATTTCTGTTCCACGTCCTGAGGACTATAAGTTTTCGCCAATTCTTCCTTCGCCATCACTCAAAACCTCCTATTTCCATCCATACTGCCAAAATAAAAAAGCCCCTTTCGTCTTTAAGGACGAAAAGAGCTTCGCGGTACCACCTTACTTCCTTTTTCCATCAAGAAAAAGGCACTTTAGCAGCAATAACGGGCAATCCCGGCCCTATCTACTGATTTCAATAGGGCAACTCCGGGGCGACTTCACCTGCTCTACCAAGAAACCTTTCAGCCGGGGGTTTCCTCTCTGGGTGGGTTCTGCCGGGCTACTACTCCCCTTCAACATCTTTTTTTGTCTTAATTTCTCTTTTTATGACCAATATCATACCTTCCGTCGCATCCATTGTCAAGAGAGGAAGGGGTACCGCCACTACAATACCTATAGCCGTAACATGGGGCCCAATGACAAGGTTCATATTGGTAATAACGGTGCGAGAAATCACTGAACCAGCGATAAAGCTAATGCCTTAGGTGTGGACAATATGGTTAAAAACTATAAAACAAACTTGAAAATGATATGGTATAATTAATGAGTAACATACGATAGATGACAAAAGCCATCTTCACGTGGGATGGCTTTTTTGCCTGCTGTTAGCAACTTGGAGGACAACATGGACAAATCAACGCAACAATCTGCAAAAATTTTCAGCAATAAGAAATTTTACTCTACAATGTTAGCCATCGCTTTACCTGTTATGGCTCAGAATTTTATCTCAGCATTCTTGAATCTAATCGATACGGTGATGGTAGGAAGATTAGGAGAAGTTGAAATTGCGGCAGTCGGAATTGCCAACCAATACTTCTTTTTCTTTCATATGTTCCTGGTAGGCCTGTGTGCTGGGTGCAGTGTCTTCATTGCCCAATTCTGGGGTAAAAAAGACGTTGCCAATATAAGGCGGATTTTAGGAATAGGATTAGTATCTGTTATAATTGTTTCCACCCTGTTTGTGATCATTGGTTTTCTGTTTCCGGCGAAGGTTATGGCATTATTCAATACTGACAAGCTCGTAATTGAACTTGGCGCTGCCTACTTGCGGATTGTTTTAGCCGGCTATCTCTTTACCGGTATTACTTTTGTTTATAGCTTTGCTCTCCGTTCCATAGGCCATGCTGTTCAACCCATGGTGATCAGCATTATTGCCCTGATTACCAATGCCTTCCTGAATTATGTTCTTATCTTCGGTAATTTTGGAGCGCCTGCAATGGGTGTGGAAGGAGCGGCGTTAGCCACTCTGATTGCCCGGGTACTGGAAGCAATCCTGCTGGTTGGCCTTGTCTACGCCGGCAAAGGGGTGCTGGCGGCTTCCTTTAGAGAATTGCTGGATTTTAGCCTTGGATTTGTAAGAAAGGCTTATGGAACAATTATGCCGGTGATCTTGAATGATATCTGTTGGGGGCTTGCCACTTTAGTTTATGTTGCTGTTTACGGAAGGATGGGAACCCAGGCAGTAGCGGCGACCCAGATTTGTAGTACCGTCATTAATCTTTTTTTGGTTGCGATTTTTGGGCTCGCCAGCGCAGCTACAGTGATGATTGGGAATAGTATCGGTGCGGAAGAAGAATGGTTGTCCAAAAACTATGCAAGAAAGTTTTCCCTACTTGCCATCGAGGTTAGTGTGGTCTTAGGATTGCTTCTTGCCGCAGCGACACCGGGCATCCTCAATTTTTATAATATCTCCGAGACTGTGAGACACAATTCGCAAATGATTTTGCTGATTAATGCGCTGCTCTTCTTTGTCCGGGCGTTGGGAATCATGCTCATTGTCGGTGTTTTACGGGGAGGAGGAGATGCAACTTACGCTTTCATCATCGAAGGCTTTACCATGTGGTTTATTGGAGTACCGTTGACAATTACCGGCGCCTTTATCTTTCACTTGCCGATTTATCTTGTCTATTCCCTTGCCGTAATTGAAGAGACGGCAAAATGTATTTTAGGTCTTAGGCGTTTGAAGTCCGGACGGTGGATCAAAAATGTAACCCGCACTTTGGTCAGCGGTTAATTATGACCTACATTTGGTCAGTATTAATGTTGGAACGGAACCGGCAAAGGCCTCATCCTAGGATATCCGGATTACCTGTCC
This sequence comes from Clostridia bacterium, assembly GCA_012520135.1. Lineage (GTDB taxonomy): Bacteria > Bacillota > DULZ01 > DULZ01 > DULZ01 > JAAZDD01. The sequence goes on along the minus strand of JAAYOX010000047.1, from coordinate 3,761 downwards.
TGGGGTCAACATGTTTAGATAACGCAAAAGCCAATCTGATGGTTTACAATACTAATTGGGTTAAAATACATAATAAGCCTTATAATGCCTTTCAGAAACTACTCAAAGCAAAATCGATGTTAATGGTGGGCATCAGAGGGGCCCTGTTTGGGGATGATGTCTGAAAGAAAAGCATGCAAATCTAACTACTGACGACTGATTACTGTTTTGGAAAGTAGGTAGTAGCGTGGGGGAGAAGAGCTTTTTTAAAGGTGCCCTGGTTTTATCTGTAGCCGGTTTGATTGTGAAAGTCATAGGTGCATTATATAAAATACCACTGGCCAGATTAATCGGAGATGAAGGAATGGGGCTTTACCAAATGGCCTATCCTGTCTACGGCATCCTGCTAACTCTGTCTACAGCCGGAATACCGGTGGCTATTTCCATTCTGGTCGCGGAAAAACAAGCTAAAGATGACTATTTCGCCGCCCACAGGATCTTTCGACTTTCCTTAATGATTATGGCGGCCTTTGGCTCCTTATTTACTTTGTTACTATTCATAAGCGCCAAATGGTTAGCTACTCATATATTTCTCAATCCCGGAGTCTTCTATGGCTTAATTGCCGTGGCCCCGGCCATCTTTTTAACTGCAGTCACTTCCGCTTTCAGAGGATACTTTCAAGGCAACCAAACTATGGTGCCTACGGCTACCTCTCAAATCATTGAACAGGTTATCCGGGTGACTACCGTCTTACTGCTAGCCTATTTGCTGCTGCCCCGGGGATTGGAATTTGCCGCTGCCGGTGCTACTTTTGGAGCCGTAACCGGAGGACTGGCGGCACTGGGAGTATTATTGCAAGCTTATAAAAAACACAGGCAAAAATATAAAGCTGAATTACAACCGGTAGAAAAGACTGAACCGGTAAGTATATTGCTTACAAGGATTATTACCCTGGCCTTCCCCGTATCGGTGGGGGGATTGGTAGTACCTATCATGCAGGCAATTGATGCCACGATCATTCCAACCCGGCTGCTGTTGGCGGGGCATACCTCTGAGCGAGTTACACAATTATTCGGTCAGTTTTCCGGTATGGCCAATCCCCTAATCAATATTGCCCCTATTATTACGATCTCAATTTCACTGGCTTTGGTCCCTGTCATTTCCGAGGCCATGGCAAAAAACAATAAACAGGAAGTTAGTTATCGAGTTAACCAAGCCCTGTGGAGCACTTTTTTAATCGGTTTGCCTTCTGCTGCAGGCCTATGGGTATTGGCCACTCCTATCTGTGCCATGCTCTATGATAAGCCGGAGGTAGGACCTCTAGTGGCAATATTAGCTCCTTCTACATTATTGCTAGGCCTTTACCAGACTACCAGGGGTACACTCCAAGGCATGGGCAAGACTTACTTACCCGTAATCAATCTCACTACCGGCATCATCATCAAAGGAACCCTGAACTATGTTCTGGTAGCAATCCCGGCTCTGAGTATCCAGGGTGCAGGGATTGCTACCGTCACCGGATTTACCGTTTCCGTAGCGCTCAATCTATTTTACGTAAAAAAATACACCCAATTTAAGATGGATTGGAAAAAAAACCTGGTGCTTCCCCTGGTAAGTACAATCATAATGGTGCTGGCTGTCCGGTCAATTTACCTGCTTGCCAATCAACCTCTGGGTAATACCCTGGGATCAATCATCGCTATTGCAACAGGCATAATCACTTATGGTACAGCAATCTTGGCCACCGGCGGTGTTGAACCACAAGATTTACGAATTATCCCCGGTATCGGACCTAAACTGGCAGGGATATTAGGAAAGTTCAAGGTTTAAGGCTTATCCTTCCTCTGCTGATGCTACTTCCAATATCTCTTGTGCTTCTTCTGGGCTCATCGGGCGAATCAAACCCATCGGCGTTTGCTGGCTGCCCTGCCCTAAAGGGTTGTCCCTTAAAACGGCAACAATACTTTCCACCGGCAAGGGAGATTTAGGAGATAAAGCAATTACTTCACGACCTATATCGTTCACATCAACGATAGCGCAACTAATACCAAGCTTGTCCTCCACTTCATTGGCAATGCGCTCCGGATGCAGGGGAGCCGGCACTACATATTGATTATAGGGAGGAATGGTGTAGGGAGTAGGCCCGTCAATCATGGCAACCCTACGGCCGGCAATACGGTAAAAATCACCGCTTCGCCCCAACAGCTTGCCAATCGCCCCTACAAAAGCTGCAAACAGGATTCTTAAAACACCCACTTCCCGAAAAGCGATTTCCATAGTTTCCGGCATCCCCAACCCGATGCCGTAACTGACTTTCTTAACATATTTGGACAAAAGCTTTGCCAGGAACCTGGGCTTAATCTCTTTCAACAGAATTGCCCGGCCTTGGGTGATGGCCAGTGCTTTTTCGCTAACAAAAAGTAAATCGCCTGTCTTGGCCGCCGGTGAAACATACTTGGCAATTACCCCCACTATGTCATCCTCTTTAGTCAGCAAATGAGTCTTGATTGGTATCCGAAGGTAATAGTCACTGTCTATTTTAACTAGGGGATGTCTTTTTCGCTTTTTGGCCATGGTATAGCCTCCTAGAATTTTGTCTGGTGTTCTTCATTGTCTATCTATACACTAAACAAACAAGTGATGGCTGTCAACGACTAACCTTTTCCGTCACAACAAAAAGAATGACCCTTGACGGGCCATTTGGACTGTCACAAAAAGTCAACCGGTGTTAATCGAAGGGCTGAATTGGAGCCAAAATCAAAAGAGCGAAGGAGCCTGAGGGAAAATGCCGGCGGCATGAGCACCCGCAGGGGGCGATTTCGGAGGTATCCGAAGGCTACTGAGCTCATCCCCAAACCGGGCTCCTCTGAAGCCCGCGATTAACACCGGTTGAGATAATGTAGTTTGTCAACAAACAGAATTTGCCCTTGACGGACCATTATCTGCTCAGAATTGTTTCCAATTTATCAGCCAGCACAATTATACCTTTACTCCTTAATCGCGGGAAGTGAGCATATTTCCAATAACTGACATCAGTTTCCGCCCGTTTAATGGGAGTTATCACCTGCTCCACTCGCCCATTTAATAAATCCTCATACTCTTTACCAATTTTCAATAGATTAAGCCCTAACTGCCGGGGGTTAGTATGATAGATAAAAACCCCGTTTGCATCAGTGATGCCAAAAGAATCCACTCCCAGTTCCCGGGCTATGGAACCGACATTACTTTGATCAATTACCCGCTCCTGATCCAACTGCTGGGCACGTTTGCCTAAATTCTCCATCATGCTTTCCAAAACCCGATCACCGATTATTTGCTGTAGCTTCTCACTTTCAGTATGTAATTTTACAGCTAAATCCCCTGCTGACGCCAAAACTGAATACTGTTCCTCGGTCGCAGCGGCAATCTGCTGGCTGGCTGCAACAGTTTCAGAAGCTATGCGCTGCAAAGGGTCGATACATTCCATCACTTCTTGACTACAATCCAGTAGTTGTTCATTTGTATTTGCCACCTGTTTCAATTGAGCAGCTATATCCTGAAAAACATGTCCGATATCGCACAGTCTTTGCTCAGTTTCTCCAACTACCCGATTACCTTCCTTGGTACTGTTATGAACCTCTTGAACCTTGGCAGCCGCCGCCACTATATCCTTTTGAATTTCCTGGATAATCCCTACAATATTTTCAGCAGCTACTCCGGATTCCTGGGCAAGCTTGCGTACTTCATCGGCCACCACCGCAAAGCCCCTGCCGTTCTCCCCCGCCCTAGCCGCCTCAATAGC
>JAAYOX010000398.1 GCA_012520135.1 Clostridia bacterium | reverse complement strand
CTTTAGCCAATACGTTAGTAATAGCTGCGGTTAAAGTTGTTTTACCATGGTCAACGTGTCCGATGGTACCAATATTGACGTGGGGTTTTGTCCTTTCAAACTTTTGTTTTGCCATTAGGATTTTCCTCCTTTTTCCTCAACAATTAACTTCCTTGCCTTTTGGCAATAATTTCTTCGGCAATATTTTTAGGTACAATTTCGTAATGATCAAACTGCATCACATAATTGCCTCGTCCCTGGGTATTGGACCTGAGGTCTGTTGCATAGCCAAACATCTCGGCCAAGGGGACAAAGGCACGGATTACCTGTACGCCAAAACGCGGCTCCATTCCCTCAATTCGTCCCCGGCGGGAGTTTATATCACCAATGACATCTCCCATGTACTCCTCAGGTACGGTAATCTCCACTTTCATGATGGGCTCCAGCAGCACCGGTTTTGCTCTGGCGGCACCGGACTTAAAGCCCATGGAACCTGCCACTTTAAAAGCCATTTCCGAGGAGTCCACTTCGTGATAGGAACCGTCATAAATGGTAACACGAACATCCATCACCGGATAGCCTGCTACAACACCTACTTGAAGTGCTTCTTTAACACCTTGCTCCACGGCAGGGATATATTCCTTGGGGACTACGCCGCCCACAATTTTGTTAACAAACTCGAAACCGCTGCCTCTTTCCAGAGGTTCCAATTCCAGCCACACGTGACCGTATTGTCCACGTCCGCCGGATTGGCGTACAAATTTACCTTCCGCTTTGACGGTTTCTTGAATAGTCTCTTTATAAGCCACTTGGGGACGACCGATGTTAGCATCTACTTTAAATTCCCGCAGGAGCCGGTCAACAATAATCTCCAGATGTAATTCTCCCATGCCGGAGATCAGGGTTTGCCCCGTTTCCGGATCCGTATGAGCTTTAAAAGTAGGGTCTTCCTCACTGAGCTTAGCCAGGGCTACTCCCAGTTTATCTTGGTCCGCTCTGGTCTTGGGCTCAATGGCTACGTCAATCACCGGCTCGGGAAACTCCATGGATTCCAGCAGTACAGGTGCTTTTTCGTCACATAGGGTATCCCCGGTGCCGGTAAATTTCAGTCCCACCGCCGCCGCAATTTCCCCAGCAGAGACTTTATCTACATCCTGGCGGTGGTTGGCGTGCATCAAAAGCAGCCGCCCAATACGCTCCCTTTTTCCCTTTGTCGGATTATAGACATAAGAACCGGATTCCAAAACACCGGAATAAACTCGGAAAAAGGCCAATTTACCTACATAGGGGTCAGTTACAATCTTAAATGCCAAGGCAGCAAACGGTTCATCATCACTGGCTTCCCGGTGGATCTCTGCGCCTGTTTCCTCGTCAATACCCCGTACTGAAGGAATATCGAGAGGTGAAGGCAAGTAATCTACCACTGCGTCCAGTAGAGGCTGAACTCCCTTGTTTTTGAAAGAAGAACCGCAAAGGACAGGAATAAACTTAACGTTGATAGTAGCCTGTCTAATTCCCCGCTTAATCTCTTCGACGGTCAGTTCTTCACCTTCCAGGTATTTGACCATTAATTCTTCATCCACTTCGGCAACAGCTTCCAACAATTTTTCCCTGTATTCCTGGACCAGGTCCACCATATCTTCAGGGATTTCGGCCATCTCACTTTCAGTACCTAAGTCATCAGTATAGATAATGGCAGTTTGGGTAACCAAATCAATAATACCCCTGAAATTATCCTCTGAACCGATAGGAAGCTGTAAGGGTACCGGATTAGCCTTCAAGCGGTCCACAATCATTTGAACGCCACGGAAAAAGTCCGCGCCTACCCGGTCCATCTTATTGATATAAGCAATCCGGGGTACTCCGTATTTGTCCGCCTGACGCCAAACTGTTTCTGATTGAGGTTCCACTCCCCCAACAGAACAAAAAACAGCCACGGCACCATCCAATACACGCAAGGAGCGTTCCACTTCAACAGTGAAGTCCACATGTCCTGGCGTGTCAATAAGATTGATTTGATGTTCCCGCCAAAAACAGGTTGTTGCAGCAGAAGTAATCGTGATCCCACGTTCCTGCTCCTGGACCATCCAGTCCATAGTAGCAGCACCGTCGTGAACTTCTCCTAATCTGTGTACTTTCCCGGTGTAAAACAGAATCCTCTCGGAAGTAGTCGTTTTACCCGCGTCAATATGGGCCATTATGCCAATGTTTCTAATCCTGTCTAACGAAAATTGCCTCGTCACACTTATTCCTCCTTCTGCCACAACTTGGTTCCGGCAGGTAATGTTCGCCGGAACCCGGCCCTAAGTTGCCGCAGTTACCAGCGATAGTGAGCAAAAGCCTTGTTGGCTTCCGCCATTTTATGAGTATCTTCTCTTTTCTTCACGGCACCACCGATGCCATTATATGCATCAAGAATTTCAGCAGCCAACTTTTCCTGCATGCTCTTTCCGCCTCTTTGTCTTGCGTAATTAATCAGCCAGCGGATAGCCAGGGTTTGTCTGCGATCGGGACGGACTTCAACAGGAACCTGGTAGTTGGCACCACCAACCCGCCGGGCCTTTACTTCTAACACAGGCATGATGTTTTTCAAAGCCTGCTCAAAGACTTCCATCGCCGGCTTGCCGGTTTTTTGGCTTACCACATCCAAAGCACCATAACAGATTCGCTCTGCAATGCCTTTCTTGCCGTCCAGCATCAGTTGATTAATGACTTTGGTCAATATTTTACTATGGTAAATGGGATCCGGCAGGACTTCCCGCTTGGGAACATTTCCTTTTCGCGGCATAGTTTTCCCCCCTTTATCTGGATTAAACTAAATCAGTCTATTTTTTGGGTCTCTTGGTTCCGTATTTGGAACGAGCCTGACTCCTATTCTGCACCCCGGCAGCATCCAGTGAACCCCTGATAATGTGATAACGGACACCTGGCAGGTCTTTTACCCGTCCACCTCTAATCAGAACTACCGAGTGTTCCTGTAAATTGTGTCCTATACCAGGGATATAAGCAGTAACCTCAATACCGTTTGAAAGGCGAACCCTAGCCACTTTCCTCAATGCGGAGTTAGGCTTTTTAGGTGTGGTGGTATATACTCTGGTGCAAACACCCCTTTTTTGGGGGCATTCCCTCAGTGCAGGAGCGTCGGATTTTTCCATCAGGTCTTGCCTTCCTTTACGCACCAGTTGTTGAATTGTTGGCATGTCATTACACCCCCTTCCGGTTGCCTCAAAATTAGATTCCCAAGGGCTGGCATTATAGCAATGCCAGCCGGAATTTAACAATACCTACTCAGCAGTAATTGCAACCGAAGCTGCCCCTACTTGAATACCGCTGGCTTTACCTAATTCAGCCATTGTGTCTACCGGTATGACTTCGATTACCCTTTCTTCACACATTTTCAAGAGGGGCTCTACCACCCGATCATCAGCGTCCCTGGCTACATAAACAACCAGAGCTAATCCTTTTTGGACTGCTTTCATCGTCTGTTTTGTACCAATCGTGATTTTCTTTGCCTGTTTCAACCTCTCCAAAGGCATACAAAACAGCCCTCCTTTGGTAATCGCACACTTGCTTATAATATCATTGGATAATTGTCATGTCAAGCTTGATTTTGCAGCTCTACGGTCTCTTCTTCTCCGTCATCAATAGAGGAAACTTCCTCGGAGCTAACCGAAGCCTCATCCTCTATTAGCTCAATCTGGCTGTAACGGCTCATCCCTGTACCTGAGGGGATCAGTTTGCCGATGATCACGTTTTCTTTCAGTCCAATCAAAGGATCAACCTTACCTTTAATTGCAGCTTCCGTCAGTACCCGGGTGGTTTCCTGGAATGAAGCTGCCGACAGGAAGGAATCTGTTGCCAAAGAAGCTTTGGTGATACCCAGCAGAACTGATTTGGCACTGGCCGGCTGGCCGCCCCATTCCTCTACCCGTTTGTTTTCTTCCTCAAACTCGAATATATCGATTAGGCTGCCCGGTAGAAGACTGGTATCTCCGGCTTCCTCCACTTTGACTTTCCTCAGCATTTGCCGGACAATCACTTCAATGTGCTTGTCGTTAATGTCCACTCCCTGCATCCGGTAAACCCGCTGGACTTCCCTTAAGAGGTAAGTCTGAACGCCGCGAATCCCTTTGACTTTCAACAAATCGTGGGGGTTAACGGAGCCTTCCGTCAGCTCATCCCCCGCCTCCACTCTGTCTCCGGTATCCACTTTCAACCGGGAGCCATAGGGTACATGATAATCGTATTTTTCTCCGTCATCAGAGGTAATATGGATTTCCCTGCGCCCTTTATTGATGGTAATTTCCACAACCCCGTCTACTTCCGCAATAATGGCTTGACCTTTAGGCTTTCTGGCTTCAAACAATTCCTCCACCCGGGGCAAACCT
>JAAYOX010000397.1 GCA_012520135.1 Clostridia bacterium | reverse complement strand
CTTTTGATTTTGGCTCCAATTCAGCCCCCTGATTAACATCGATTTGCCTTTGCCAGCTGTATTAGAGGGATATGGGATCCCTCACTTTTTTCGGGAAATGCCTTTGACTCCCTCTCGTGCTTCATTCATCATTTTCTCCGCTTGAACTCGCATTTTGCTCATTTGTTGCGACATCTCCTCGGTTCCCATTTTCTTAACGGGAGATCCCATCATCCTAGCAATCAGACCACCGATGATGCCGCCGGTGATGATTCCGCGCCAAAATCCCATTGCCATTATCCTACCTCCTGTTAGATCTAAGTTCCGTTTCCTAAGGCAACTAGACTACCGTCTTCGTCAACTTGATAAATCCGATTTTGACAATCATATTCTACAAAACAGTTCCAGCAGTAGTATTGATCTACATTAATTTTGCCTACTTCCCTGCCGCCACAGATGGGACAGTTCATCATAATGGAAGCAACCTCCTCCCGACGTTGCAGTAAGCTGTTTTTGCTTATAGGTTTACCAAATTATTTAAATCTCATACTTAAAACCAGAAAAACCAGCCTATTAAGCTGGTTTCTCAGGCTTCATCATTTGACTGGTAGGTTTCCCCGGTGTGTCCTCGGCAAATAAACCGTTAATAATGTCTGCATATTTTTCCTGGACGAATTTCCGTTTAACTTTGAGAGACGGTGTCAATTCACCGGTATCGGTGGAGAATTCCTCCGGCAACAAGGCGAATTTTTTGATTTGTTCATAGGAAGGTAGATCCTTAATAATCTCTTTAATCCTGTTGTTGTACAGTTCAATAACTTTGGGATTCTCAATTAATTCCCGGTTATTGCTAAAGGATATCCCGTTTTCTTTGGCATAACCGGTAAGCACTTGGAAATCAGGGATAATTAAGGCGGCCAGATATTTTTGCTTATCGCCGAAGACCACCGCTTGGCTGATAAAGGAATCCAGCACCATCATTCCCTCAATATTCTGAGGTGCCACGTTCTTACCACCGGAAGTTACGATGATGTCTTTCTTGCGGTCGGTAATCGTCAGGAAGCCGTCCTTGTCGATGACACCCACATCTCCTGTATAAAACCAGCCGTCTTTAAAAGCTTCCGCCGTATCCTCAGGCCGGTTATAATAGCCTTTGCTTACGTTTGGTCCTTTGGCTAATATTTCCCCGTCCTCCGCAATTTTAAGGGTAACTCCCGGAATTGCCTGCCCAACGGTCCCCAGGCGAAGATTTTCAAAAGTATTAACTGTCAGTACAGGAGCCGTTTCTGTCAACCCATAACCTTCCAGAATAGGCAAACCGATAGCATGGAAAAACTCATTAATATCCTTGGCTAAAGCTGCCCCTCCGGAAACAAAGAAACGTAACCTTCCCCCTGTTAAATCTCTTAATTTGGAATAAACAAGCTTATCGGCTATAGAATGTTTAATCCGCAATGAAGCAGAAGGGGTTTTCTTTTCCAGGTGAGTATAAAACCACTCTTTGCCAACCTCTACAGCCCACAAAAACATCTTTTTCTTAAAAGAACTTCCCTCATCTATTTTGTTCAAAATACCGGCATACATCTTTTCATAGAGTCTGGGAACACTGACCATCACATGCGGTTTGATTTCGGGGAGGTTTTTCACCACTTCGTTAACCCCTTCGGCGTAGGCAATGGTGCCCCCGTTATAAAGGATTAGGTAGTAGCCGGCCATCCTTTCCAACACATGGCTTAAAGGTAGAAATGACAAGGCAATCCAATGGGGTTCGACCTCTACCACTGAGGAGGTGGATTTGACATTGGATAAGAAGTTTTTATGGCTCAGCATGACACCTTTGGGATTACCGGTGGTACCGGAAGTATAAACAAAGGATACTAAATCATCTTCTTTTGCCTTCGTATATAATTCCCGGAGTTTTCCTTCATGCTTGGCTTTGTAATTGGCCCCCAGGTCCAGGAGGTTTTGAAAACTCATGATATCGTTGGGTGTATTAAGGGGATCGTCGGGATCCATTAAGACAATTTGTTGCAGTTGATCGAGGTTTTGCCTTACTTCCATCACTTCCGCCAGCATAGAAGGTTTTGACACAATAAGTACTTTAGCTGCTGAATCCTGAAGAATGAATTCGATTTGTTTAGCTCTGTTGGTATGATAGATAGGCACAACTATGCCTTGAATACTGATGATGCCCAGGTCGGTAATGGCCCACTCAGGCCTGTTTTCGGACAAAATGGCCACCCTATCCCCTGGATTGATTCCCAGCGCTAACAAACCATACCCTAATTTCTCCACTCTACTGCCGAATTCTTTCCAGCTAATATCATGCCAGGCGCCGTCCTTCTTATAGCGTAGAGCTGCGTGATCCTGATACTTGTCAACCCGGTTGAAAAACATGGCTCCTAACGTAGCATCCAAACCAAGTTGCCCCCTTTCAAAACTGTTTGAATGTTCATTCATTCTAACTGTACGTAATATTTAACTAAAAGTCAATAGATTTGCCGAAAATTCCAAATGTTTATTTTACAAACAGTTTTTAGAATGTTGCGGATTGTAGTCTGCTAAAAAAAACAGTTCCGTTCATTTGCCTCATCATCTAAGGGGATCATAGGTCAAATGGTCGGAACTGCCGTAACCCTATTGGTATTTTTCTTCAATTACTCCCCCGCCAAGAACTAAATCCTCTTGGTAGTACACCACTGCCTGTCCCGGGGTTACTGCCTTTTGGGGTTGTTTAAACAAAACCTCGATGCCCTTGCCTTTTGGTTTGATGATGGCGGGCACTGCAGGGGAACGGTAACGGATTTTAACTGTTACCTCCAAAGGCTCAGTTAATTCATCCAGCAAGATCCAATTGTTGTTTAGGGCTAATAAACCCCTGCTGTATAGGGCGGTCTCAGGACCAATGATTACCGCGTTGCGCTGCGGATCGATATCTACCACATATACCGGTATGCCTAACGCAAGGCCAAGTCCTTTACGCTGCCCGATAGTATAGCAAGCTATACCATTATGCTGTCCCAATACCCTGCCGGTTTCGTCCAAAAAAGGACCCGGTTCCAAGGATACGGGTGCTTTATCTCTCAAGAACCGCCGGTAGTCGTTATCGGGAATAAAACAAATTTCCTGACTCTCCGGCTTTTTAGCCACTGAAAGCCCCAACTCCGCCGCTATTTCTCTAATTTGGGGTTTAGTGTAACTACCGATCGGTAACAGGGTTCGTTTCATCTGCTCCTGGGTAAAGCCATACAGGAAATAGCTTTGGTCTTTATTGGCATCTTTTCCTTTGGCCAGTACATGTCTTTTTCTGTCCTCATCATAATAGACTCTGGCGTAATGACCGGTGGCAATATAATCGATTTCTAATTCCTTGGCTTTTTGGAGCAATGCCCCGAACCGGTAAACCCGATTACAAGCCATACAAGGATTAGGAGTTCTCCCTTTTAAATATTCCTCAACGAAATAATCAATCACCTGTTCTTGAAATAAGTCCTTATAATTAAGCACATAATGGGGGATGTCCAGTTTGTGGGCAACCCGCCGGGCATCCTCAACGGCTGATAAGGAACAACAACCTGTTTCTCCTTCAGGTAATGGAGTATCCTCAGGCCATTGTTGCATAGTTACTCCTATTACTTCATACCCTTGTTCCTTGAGCAGATGAACGGTTACTGAACTATCGACTCCTCCGCTCATAGCCACCAGAACTTTTGGTTTTAAACTCATTATTTCAACTCCTACGGTTACCCTACCTGCCCTGCTTTTGCCAGGTAATCATCGATAGCCAGCTTTAAAGCATCGGCAGCCAGATTTGAACAGTGCATTTTGTTGGGGGGTAGCCCGTCTAAAGCTTCCGCTACATTTTTATTGGTAATAACACGGGCTTCCTCAAGGGTCTTTCCTTTGGCCATTTCTGTGACCATGCTGCTGGTAGCAATAGCTGCTCCGCAGCCAAAGGTTTTAAATTTTATATCTGTAATAATATTGTCTTCAACTTTGATTGCTATCCGCATAATATCTCCGCAAGTAGGGTTACCTACTTCACCTACTCCGTCGGGATTTTCCAAATCGCCAACATTCCTGGGGTTAGTGAAATGATCCATTACTTTTTCGCTATACATTCTGACACATCTCCTTTACTTCACATTGTGCGGCTTTTTCACAGCAGTAAAGAGGTGACATATTCCTCAATCGCTCCACAATTGCCGGAAGCTCATCCAGGACGTAATCAATATCCTCCTCAGTATTATCCCTTCCTAGAGTCATTCTCAAGGAACCGTGAGCGATTTCATGACAGATGCCCATGGCCAACAGAACATGGGAGGGATCCAAAGAACCGGAAGTACAGGCTGAACCACTGGAAGCGGCAATACCTTTCAAATCCATACTCAACAGTAAAGCTTCTCCTTCCAGAAAGCGAATACTTACGTTCACATTGGTGGGGATCCGCTTTTCACGATCTCCGTTAAGCTGGCAATCGGGAATCCGCTCCAATAATCCATCGATCAGTTTATCCCTCAGTATAATCAGCTTCTGTTCTTCAGGCAAATTAATCCTGGCTAATTCTGCTGCCTTACCAAATCCAACGATCCCGGGAATATTCTCTGTACCGGGACGCCTTTTCCGTTCTTGTCCACCACCGAAGTTTCGTGGTTCCACCCGGGTTCCCTTACGAATATAGAGTGCTCCTACGCCTTTAGGACCGTAGATTTTGTGGGCAGACAAAGATAGCAAGTCTACTTGCAATTCATTCACATCTACAGGGATTTTGCCTACACTTTGCACTGCATCCGTATGAAAGAGAATTCCTTTATCCCGGGCAATTTTACCTATTTCCTCAATGGGTTGAATAGTGCCCACTTCGTTATTGACATGCATGATACTGATCAAAATGGTATCTTCTCTCAAAGCGGCCATTAAATCTTCCACTCTTACTAATCCGTTGCTATCAACCGGCAAGTAAGTGACCTCAAACCCGTTTTTCTCCAACCACTTGCAGCTATCAAGCAAAGCATGGTGCTCAATGCTGGAAGTGATAATATGCTTGCCTTTTTTCCGGTTGGCCATGGCAGTACCGATAACAGCCAAATTATCCGCTTCTGTACCTCCGCTGGTAAAGACAATCTCACCAGGCTGAGCACCGATCAATTGGGCTACCTGTTCCCTGGCTTCCTCCAAGGCCTTTTTGGCAGCTCTACCAAAACTGTGGACACTGGACGGATTGCCAAACTGTTCGGTCATGGCCACCATCATCGCCTGTGCTACCTCCGCCCTGATAGGAGTGGTGGCACTGTGATCAAGGTAAACTTTTTTCACTGTATTCACCCCATTACAATAAGTAAAATTGGATTTGTGTTGCAGGTAATATTAAATGTAATACATATTGCCTTTGCTTTCCTGTGCGATTTTTTCAGCCTCTGCACACATGTCTTTTAAAGTAATTGAATCCATTACCTCAACAATACTGTCCCTAACTCTTGCCCATACGCGCCGGGCAATACAGGTTTCTGATCTGTCGCAATAAGCGGCATCATCTTCACTAACACATTCCGTGGGACCGATGGGGCCTTCCAAAACCCGCACAATGTCCCCCACGGTAATTTCCTCCGGGGATCGCCCCAGCATATATCCACCTTGAGCACCACGGACACTTTTTACCAGCCCGGCTTTCCGTAGACCGGCAATTAACTGTTCCAGGTAATGGCCTGAGATTGCTTGACGTTCTGCTATATCTTTTAAAGGGATGGGGCCCTCTCCCTGTCGCATTGCTAGGTCAAACATTGCTCGTAAGCCATACTCTCCTCGGGTAGACAATTTCACCGGACAATCCACCCCCTTTTAATTCCTAGTGATTTACTCGGTATTATTTTACTTAATCCAAAGTCCTTTTGTCAAGATTAAACCGAGTAATTCACTCAGATTTATTCATTCTTTTTTTAATTTCTTTTTCAAAACCATTGTCGTAAGGTTGGTAATAAGATACATCCAAAAGATTGTCAGGTAAATACTGCTGCTTAACATAGTTGCCGGGAAAATGATGGGGATATAAATAGCCTTTACCTCGACCCAATTTTGCAGCCCCTGGGTAGCTAGCATCCCGCAAGTGAACGGGGACTTCCTTTAAAGGTTTTTCTCTGACATCGCTAATGGCTTGGTCGATTCCTTTGATAATGGCGTTACTTTTCGGTGCACAAGCCAGGTAAACGGCAGCTTCGGCCAGGGGCAGCCTGCCTTCCGGCATACCTACAAACTCAAAAGCCTGGGCAGCCGCCATTGTGATCACTAATGCCTGGGGATCAGCTAAACCAACGTCTTCTGCTGCCAAAATAATCATCCGGCGGGCAATGAAACGAGGGTCTTCCCCGGCTTCAAGCATCCGGGCCAGCCAGTGCAACGCTGCGTCGGGATCAGAACCCCGCAGGCTTTTTATAAAGGCGGAAATCACATCATAATGTTGATCACCGGCTTTGTCGTATCGAATAGCTTTTCGCTGAATGGATTCTTCTGCCACCTCCAGGTCAATATACCTGGTACCATCTTCTCGGGGCTCTGTCGTAAGAACAGCCAGTTCCAGAGCATTTAAAGCCCTTCTGGCGTCCCCGTTTGCTACATCTATAATATGTGTCAAAGCCTCCTCGCTTATATCAATTATCATTCCTCCCAAGCCCCGGTCCTCATCCTTTAGAGCTGCTTCCATGATAGCCCTAAGGTGTTCAGGCTCCAAAGGCTTTAAGCTGAAAACCTGAGAGCGAGATAACAAGGCTCCGTTTACCTCAAAATAGGGATTTTCCGTAGTGGCGCCGATCAAAATAACTACCCCCTCTTCCACCGAGGGCAGCAACGCATCTTGCTGGGTTTTATTAAAGCGGTGAATTTCATCGATAAAAAGAATGGTTCGCTGTTGCCACATCCCCAGCCGCTGACTTGCTTCCTCAATCAATTTCCGCAAATCATTTATACCGGCAGCAACAGCGTTGAGCTGCACGAATTGGGATGAAGTAGTTTCAGCAATTACCTTGGCTAAGGCGGTTTTGCCTGTACCCGGAGGACCGTAAAAAATCATGGACGAAAGCCTGTCTGCCTGAATTGCTCGTCTCAATAACTTACCCGGCCCTACCAGGTGTTCTTGGCCTATGTATTCATCGAGTGTACGGGGACGCATTCTCATGGCTAAAGGAGCAGATTTTTTCAGTTCTTCTTCTTTGCTGTAATCAAACAGATTCATGGTAGTCTCCCTCTCCTCAAGGACATTATTTCTAAGTATACAATCATTTCATAATAAATACAAAAAACGGCTAGCTGTTACACTAACCGTTTCAGTATGTTATATTGCTCCGTTGATGAAGCGGACTAATGCCTCCTTGGGTTGGAAGCCGATTTGTTGTCCGGCTAAAACTCCGTCTTTAAACAGCAGTAGAGTCGGGATACTCATAATACCAAACTCGCCGGCTGTCTCAGCGTTTTCATCTACGTTAAGCTTGCAGACTTTAACTTTCCCTTTAAACTCTTCGGCAATTTCCTCGATGACCGGAGCGATCATTTTGCAGGGCCCACACCAGGCAGCCCAAAAATCTACTAATACAGGCAGATCGCTTTCCAGTACCTCCTTTTGGAAATTGTCGTTAGTGACAACAACTACGTTTTCACTAGCCATTCCCCTTAGCTCCTTTCTGGAAATTATTTAAGGAATTTACGAAGGACTTCAACCAGTTCATCCACCATTTCCTCTTGCCGACCTTCTTCCAGAGCTTTGATCAGGCAATCTCTTGTATGGTTCTCAAATAGGATAACTCCTACTCTATCCAGAGCGGCTCTAACGGCAGCGATCTGGATCAAGACATCCACACAATACTTGTCTTCACGAAGCATTCTCTGTAAGCCTTGTACTTGTCCTTCGATTTTCTTAAGGCGGGTTAACAGACCATCTTTTTGCTCACAGTAAGAAGGCAAAACTAACCACCTCCTGCTACCCCCTGAGGGTATTATAATACAGGAAAAGTAGCAATGCAATTTAGAACCGAAAAATTTATGTATTTTTTTCTAACAGATCATTAACAACCACAGCAGCTAGCATCATTCCAGCCACCGGAGGAACAAAGGAGATACTCCCGGGAACAGGTTGTCCGGTGTTTATAGAAGGTACCGGTGAAAACACTACCTTTACTCCTGATACAATATCGCGTTTTCTCAACTCCCTACGGACCACTTTGGCCAAAGGACAACCGAAAGTCTCTCCAATATCTCCTTGCCTGAAGCCAAAGGGATCAAGCTTATTTCCTGCTCCCATGCTGGACACAATCTTTAGCCCGCGCCGGACCGCTTGCTCAATCAAATCAACCTTACTGGCTACGCTGTCTATCGCATCCACCACATAATCATATTCTTCCTGAAAAAACTTTTCTCTATTACTTGCCTGATAGTATTCTTGCCAGACTTTAACCTCACAGTGGGGATTAATATCTTCTATCCTTTCTTTCAATACCGATACTTTTGGCATGCCCAAAGTAGAATGAAGAGCCGGCAGTTGGCGGTTTAAATTGCTTAAGTTGACTAAATCGTGATCCACCAGCGTTATCTGTCCAATACCGCTGCGAACCAGAGCTTCTACCGCAAAGGAACCCACTCCGCCAACGCCAAAGACAATGACGGAACTTTTGCTCAGCTTTTCAATTCCTTCATCACCGATTAGAAGTCGAGTACGAGCCAATTGGTCTTCCATACTGTCACCCTCTTTCCAAAAGAAAAAGGCTTAGCAGTCAATGACGCATAAGCCTGATTTCTATACATTATACAAACAAAATTGGAACCCCACACGTGCCGTGACGCCCCGTTTTGAACCTGCTCTCGCAGGTGGGTGCTCTCCTGCATGCTTTTTGTTTCCTCCGTTTGAAGGCCTACAATCCACATCCAGAGGCCAAGCTCCCCTTAAAAATGTGTTGGCTCAAAACTAGGGCTAACCACAAACACCGTAGGGCGGTAATCTGTTTTTTGTTAGGTTTATCTTAGCATAAATCAGGAGCTTATGCAAGGGAAATGACTGCCAAAGCCTATGATTACAACAGTTTCAGCGGTTAGTCTTCCCCTTGGGCAACGGCTGTTTTCTTCTCATCCACTCTTAATTTGAGTTCCTTCAGTTGTTGTTCAGCAACCGGAGAAGGAGCTTTAGTCATAAGATCAGATGCACTTTGGGTTTTAGGAAAGGCCATTACATCTCGTATAGTATCTTTCCCTGCCATCAGCATGACTAACCGGTCCAACCCAAAGGCGATACCTCCATGGGGGGGAGTTCCGTATTCGAAGGCCTCCAACAGAAAACCGAATTTTTCCTGGGCCTCTGCCTGGCTAAAACCTAGGAGGGAAAACAGCTGTTCCTGGTTTTGGCGATTATGAATCCGAATACTGCCTCCTCCTACTTCCACCCCGTTTAAGATCAGGTCATAGGCCTGGGCACGGGCTTTAAGCGGCTCCGTAGCCAATAGGGGAAGATCTTCTTCCTTGGCGGAAGTAAAGGGGTGGTGAATCGCCACATACCGCTTTTCATCTTCATCATATTCCAATAAAGGGAAATCGATAACCCAGGCAAAATTGAATTCTTCAGGATCGATCAGATTAAGGCGTTTGCCGAATTCCACTCTAAGAGCCCCTAAAGCCTGTGCTACTACTTGAGGTTTATCAGCCACAAAGAGCAACAGATCCCCCGTTTCAGCTTCCAGGCGGTTAATGATGGCGTCAATCTCCTCTTCCGTAAAGAACTTGCTGATGGGAGATTTCAATCCTTCCGGAGCCAGAATCATCCAAGCCAAACCTTTAGCGCCGTAAATGCCGGCAAACTTGGTCAAATCGTCTAATTCCTTCCGGGAATAGTGGGCGCAGCCTGGGACCCGCAGGCCTTTGACCTGGCCTCCTGCGGCACAGACAGAAGCAAATACTTTGAAACCGGAATCCTTCACCAGATCGGTAACATCTTTTAACTCCAGGTCGAATCTTAAATCTGGCTTGTCCGAACCGTATTTATCCATAGCTTTCGCATAGCTTAAGCGGGGAAAAGGTTGAGGTAGCTCAATGCCCATCACCTGCCGGAATAGATGACAGAACATGTCTTCCACCAGTTGGATGATATCCTCCCGGTTGATAAAAGACATTTCCATATCCAACTGGGTAAATTCCGGCTGTCTGTCTGCCCGTAAGTCTTCATCCCGGAAACAGCGAGCAAACTGAAAGTATTTTTCAAAACCGGAAACCATCAGCAGTTGCTTGTACAACTGAGGGGATTGGGGCAATGCAAAAAACTCCCCGGGATGAACACGACTGGGTACCAAATAGTCCCTGGCACCTTCGGGGGTGCTTTTAGTTAACATAGGAGTCTCTATTTCCAAAAATCCTCTTTCATCGAGAAAATCACGGATAGTTTTAGTTACTCGATGTCTTAAGATCAATCCTTCCTGCATATCAGGACGTCTTAAATCAAGATAACGATACCTTAACCGGAGGTTCTCATCAACATCCACATTTTCAGTAATGTAAAAGGGTGGTGTTTTAGCTTGGTTTAAAACTGTCAGGGACCTGACTTCAACTTCCACTTCGCCGGTAGGCAGAGCAGGATTTTCTGTCCCTTCCGGTCGTTGACGAACTTCCCCTGAAACTGCCAACACATATTCCCCACGTACACTTTCCGCCAGGTGAAAAGCCTCTTTACTGATTTCAGGACTAAACACAATCTGGACTTTGCCGGAGCGATCCCGTAAATCAACAAAGATTAATCCACCATGGTCTCTTCTCTTGCTAACCCAACCCATAAGGGTAACAGTCTCCCCTAAATGGGTCATTCGCAAATCACCGCAGCCATGGCTTCTAGATAATCCTTCCATTGATGTATTCATCGACAACAAACCTCCTTAAACTCTGGACAATCTCTCCGCTAAATAGGATACAACTCCGTTTAAAGCCACATTATGTTGCTCACCGGTGCTCATATCTTTGATAGCCACTTGATTCTGAGCTAATTCCTCTTCCCCTATTATTACCACATAACGGTAATTATTCTTCCCAGCATATTTCAACTGGGCTTTCATGCTCCGGTTCAAATAATCCATTTCGGTTTTTAAATGTTGGCTACGAAGCTCAGCCACCAACCGAAAGGCCGCCGGTTTAACCGAAGGACCGGAAACAGCTACAAATACATCCGGGTCAACACCCTGAACCAGATCAACCCCCTGTTCCTCCAAAGCAAGTAAAATCCGTTCCAACCCCAGGCCAAATCCGATGCCCGGTACAGGTTGACCTCCAACTTGTTCTACCAACCCGTTATAGCGACCTCCGCCTCCAATGGCACTCTGGGCGCCAATACCCTCCACTACAATTTCGAAGGCTGTATTAGTGTAATAGTCCAGCCCTCGCACCAAGTCGGGTGCCAGTTCATATTTAACACCGGCTGCCTGGAGATATTGTTGCACTTCTTGAAAATGAGTTGCGCATTCATCACATAAGGAAGCCACAATGGTAGGTGCTCCTTTGACTATTTGACTACAAACATCGCTCTTACAATCAAAAATCCGTAGGGGATTTCGCTCAAATCGACCTAAACAAGTAGTACACAATTCTTCTTTCCTTGGCTCTAAATACTGGTGTAATAATTCCTTGTGCCTTGCCCGGCAGCCGGGACAACCTACACTGTTTAATAATAAGTTCAGGTTTTTCAAGCCTAACCGGGCATAGAAGTCCATTGCCAAGCAAATGACTTCCCCATCCAAAGCAGGATCATTGGAACCGAAGGCTTCTACGCCAAACTGGTGAAATTGGCGAAAACGGCCTGCCTGGGGCCGACCGTAGCGAAACATAGGTCCAATGTAGTATAGCTTGGTGGGCTGAGTTTGGGCGTACATCTTATGTTCCAAGAAGGCCCGCACCGTAGGTGCTGTGCCTTCGGGACGCAAGGTCAAAGAGCGCTCACCCCGATCCATAAAAGTATACATTTCCTTCTCAACTATGTCAGTAGTCTCTCCCACACCTCTGGCAAAAAGCTCTGTATGTTCAAAGACCGGGGTCCGGATTTCCTGGTAACCATAGTCGGCACAGACTTGGTGAATAATCCCTTCCAAGGCGCGCCAACGATAACTGTCATCCGGGAGTAGATCATTGGTGCCCCGTGGGCGTGTTGTCAGCATACTCTGGTATCCTCCTTGCAAATTTAATCATAATTGTTGTTCCTTATCGAAAAAAGGGGTTGTGCTGCCGCTCATAAGATAAAGTGGTTTCGGGACCGTGGCCCGGCCAAACTTTCCGGTCTCCCGGGAGAGTAAACAGCTTGGTTTCTACTCCTTCAATCAATGCCTGATAGGAACCGCCGGGAAAATCAGTGCGACCGATGGAACCGGCAAATAATGTATCACCGGTGAAAAGGTGTTCCCCGGAATCCAGGCAAATCCCTCCGGGAGTATGCCCCGGCGTATGAATTACTTTAAGATTAATGGTACTGCCAATACTAAGGATGTCTCCTTCCTCCAGCAACTGATCCGCCTGCAATCCTTCCAAAGGCTTGCCAAACATGCCGGTCAGGTTTTTTCGAGCATCCAATAAATAATCTTCATCTTCGCGATGAATCACCAAAGCAGCTTTGGTTGCATCTTTCAGTTCCCGATTGGCCTCTATATGATCCCCATGACCATGAGTATTAATAATATACTTCGGTTTAAGCTTTAAAGCCGCTATCTCTTTGAGAATCATATTCCCGTTTCCCCCGGGATCGATTACCGCTCCCTCCAGAGTTTCCTTACAGCCCAGGATGTAGCAATTAGTGCCTAAAGGACCAACTACCAACCTTTTAATTATCATTATCCATCACCCACTTCGTTAAAATTGGTGTTGGCTATCCACAATGATGGTCACCGGACCGTCATTGTGAATCTCTACCAACATTTCTTCCTGAAAGCGACCTGTAGCCACTTTAATCCCTTCCCCTTGGATACGGCGGACGAAATCTTCGTATAGGTCATTTGCCTTCTCGGGTTGTGCCGCATTGATGAAACTGGGCCTCCTACCTTTGCGGCAATCACCGTACAAGGTAAACTGGGAGACTACCAGCATTTCCCCGGCAACATCTTTCAATGACAGGTTCATCTTCCCTTCTGAGTCATTAAAAATACGAAGGTTGACGATTTTGGAGACCAAGTACTCCAAATCCTCCTCTTGATCCTCCCGGGCGACTCCCAACAAGACTACTAAACCATGGCCAATTTCCCCAACCACTTCATTACCGATGGTGACTTTACCTTTCTTCACTCTTTGTACTACTGCTCGCATCGATCTACTCCTAACTTGGTGTAATTCTTCTAGTTTCCAAAACATCCTTAACCCGTTTTATTTTGTTGCTTATATATTCTAAATGCTCAACGCCCTTAATTTCCAATTTCAAATCAACTGTAGCAAAGTTTTCTTTGGTAGCCCTGGCATTGATGGCATTGATCACTGTTTTGGTATCGGCCACGGCCATCATAATATCCATTGCTAATCCCGGCCGGTCGATGGCTACTACCTCCAATTGTACCTGGTATTTACCTTCTACCTGCTCATCCCAAGCAGCTTCAATGATCCGGCCTGCATCCTCGGCACTGTAATGGCAAATATTAGGGCAGTCAGACCGGTGAATGGAAACTCCTCTGCCACGGGTCACGTAACCCACAATCTCATCACCGGGTAGTGGGTTGCAACACCGGGACAGCCTTACCATTACATTATCGACACCTTTAATCCTAACGCCTTTGGAAGGTTTACCGTAGCCTTTCCAGGGGGAGACAGTTAAAGAAGAGCCGGTATTGCTTTCTTCAACTCGCTTAGCAATTTCCCTCAGTTTTACAATCACTTGGCCAACAGTAATAACCCCGTCATTAATGGCAATAAATAATTCTTCAGCACCCTGAAGATTAAACTTCTTGGCTACCTCCGCCAAATAAGTTGTACGATAGTCTTCTTCTGTCAGCCCTTGCTTTTTAGCTTCTTTTTCTAATAATTCCCTGCCTTTACTGACATTTTCCTCTCGAACCTCTTTTTTAAACCAGTGCCTGATCCGGTTTTTCGCCTGGGATGTCTTGACGATATTTAACCAATCCCGGCTGGGAGTGCCGGTTTTGGAGGTTAGGATCTCCACGATGTCACCGGTATTTAATTTATAATCAAGAGGCACAATCCTTCCGTTTACTTTAGCACCTACACACCTATGACCTACATCCGTATGGACCCGATATGCAAAATCAATAGGCACCGAGCCGGCTGAGAGCTCCATTACATCCCCTTTCGGGGTAAAAACATATACCCTGTCGGAAAATAGATCTATTTTAAGGGAGTCCATAAATTCCCTGGCATCTCTTAAGTCTCGCTGCCACTCCAGCAGCTGTCTTAACCAGGATAGTTTGTCCTCAAACTCCCGGTCCGCTAAAGGAGAGCCTTCCTTGTAACGCCAATGAGCAGCAATACCGTATTCGGAAGTACGGTGCATCTCCCAAGTCCGGATCTGGATTTCGAAGGGTTCTCCCTTAGGCCCGATGACTGTTGTATGCAAAGATTGATACATATTAGGTTTGGGCATTGCAATATAATCTTTAAATCTGCCGGGTATGGGTTTCCATAAGGAGTGAATTACTCCAAGTACACCATAACAATCTTTGACAGTGGCTACAATGACTCTGACTGCAATTAGATCATAAATCTCATTGATGCTCTTGCCTTGTTTAGTCATCTTATTATAAATGCTGTAGAAATGCTTTGGTCTTCCCTGGATATCAGCCTCAATACCCATTTCCTCCAAATGCTTTTGCAGAATCCCGATTACTTCATTGATATAATCTTCCCGCTCCTGCCTTTTCATATTGATAGTCTGCACCAGTTGGTAATACTGTTCTTCTTCCAAATACCGCAAGGCTAAATCTTCCAGTTCCCACTTAAGTTTGAAGATGCCCAGGCGGTGGGCCAAAGGAGCAAAAATTTCAACGGTTTCTTCTGCTATCTCTTTTTGTTTTTCCGGAGGCTGGTATTTGAGGGTCCGCATATTGTGAAGGCGATCGGCCAACTTAATCAGGATTACTCTGATATCCTTAGCCATAGCCAAGAACATTTTTCTGAGATTTTCTACTTGTTGTTCTTCTTTGGATTTGAATTCAATCCGGCTCAGTTTGGTAACACCGTCTACCAACAAGGCCACTTCTTCTCCAAAAACTCTTTTTATTTCCGCCAACTCGATCTCTGTATCTTCAACTACGTCGTGAAGTAATCCGGCGGTGATGGTGATTACGTCCAACTGAAGTTCAGCGAGGATTCGTGCCACGCCCAAAGGGTGAATAATATAGTCTTCACCGGATTTTCTTTTCTGTCCTTGATGAGCTTTGCTGGCATAAGAATATCCCAACCTGATTAGATCGAAATTCCCTTTCGGATCATACTGTTTTACCTGTTCAATCAATCCTTCAATTGCATTTGACACACCGCCACCTCCTTTAGATGTCAAGACATTTAAGGAGTACCCCTCAACATCAAAGATTTAAATTCATTAATACCGGCCAAATCCAGTGCACGCAATCTGGCCAGTGCTTTCTTCTCAGCTTCGGCAGCTTGGTACACTTTAGCTTCCTTATAATTAAGGGATACATGATCTAAAATGGCCAAGGCATATTGCACCGTGGGCCATTGCAACCTTGCCCCTTTGTTCTTCAATTTATCCATAATACCGGGAAGATTGTATTCCCGGGTAGCCCCTAGCTCCTTCATTGCCTGAAGCAATGTCTCCAATGCCTGATCCTGGGGGAAAATCGTATTCAAAGTTGTTTCATTAAAGGCCAACTCGGAATCATGCCAAATGCCGTGAACCGTCACCGGGCTTCGATGAGGGCGAGCTTTCAAAAACAATTCATCAACGCTATAGGGAGCATCTACAATAATCCTTTCGCCTGCACCGGCTTCCTCGGGCAGCTGTAACTCCAGGAATTCATTAGCAATGATTACCTCTGCCATACCAAAAGCTGCCGCCTCCAAAATTATTTCTTTTTGTGTCAAGCACAGTCCCTGGTGATAGTACCAAATCTTATGTTTCTTATGAGGAAAAATAGACAGCAAGCCGTGGTATAATTCCATTACTTGTTTCTTTTTATTGGTATAAACAAAAGTAGTGCCGGTTTGGTTTCTCACCAATGGCTCTATGTAAGCCAGTTTATCAGTGGGCAGCACCGGCTTCCTGATAAAGTCATAGCCTTGAGACTCTATTTCCTTAAATCCTAAAAGACATGCTTCAAGGTTTTTTCCCTGTACGGCTTCTTCATTGCCCCCGGCAAAGACCAGCTTTAAGAACTTGCATTCCTCTTTGGGTAAATTCATGCCATTTACGGCCAATATGACCTGCCCTGCCGGAAGCTGTGCGATACTGTTAGGATTCCAACTGTTAAGACGCTGACAAGTCACATTATACCTAATTAGACTGTCTGACAAAAGCTTTTCATAAACCGCCAACATCCTTTGGGAAGGAAACAGTAGACATACCCGCCGGTTCTCCCGGATGACCGTTAAAATGAAATCGACCATTAGCTGAAACTGCTCTCTGCCATGAACACATGGATATATACCCGAAACTTCAAAATCTGACAGTTGACGATGATAGGCCGTGACCTCATCAACCGGTATCCGGTCACTTATTGCTAAATCATGATGTTCCTTTAGATCCTCCACTATTAATTGGACGTTGGTTTTTCCATTCCACTGATTACGTTCTACCTTGAAAGCAATGTCAACAGGTACTTCAAAATTGAAGCCTCCATCTAATAATTGAGCCTGCCTGAAACCAATGCCATCAAGAATACCTAACTCTGTTTCAACCTGAAGTTTCAAATGGGAACCGTCTTTACCCACCCGGCGATATTCTTTAAGGTTCGCCTGTCTTACGGCTAGAAGGGGTTCCGGATTACCATGGCCAAAAGGTTCCAATTGGGCTAATTCGTCTACCAGCGCCAAGTCCAAGTGTTCCATTAACACCTCTGCTTCCAGTTGCAGGGACGGCTTTAACAAATCCGGCTCCAATACGGATAAAGCATATTCGTTAATTTTGCAGCGAAAATCATCAATACGATTTGTGGCTAAGGTCACGCCTACAGCCTGGGAATGGCCACCTGCAGTCAATAATAAGTCATTGCAATTGCTTATCGCCCGGAAAAGATCGAAACCGGGAATACTCCGTCCTGAACCTTTAGCCTGTTCTCCTTCAATGGTCAGTAAAATAACCGGACGAAAATACTTTTCCGTCAATTTAGAAGCCACAATCCCAATGACTCCCGAGTGCCATAAAGGTGAAGCCAGGACCAGTACCATTTCTTCATCTATTGAATGCCGGTCGATGATCAGGCTTTCTGCTTCATTCATCACCTGTTGAACCAGCAATTGACGTGTACAATTCAGTTCATGCAAGTACCGGGCCAGTTCTCCGGCCTTTTGAATAGAATCAGTAAGTAATAGTTCAAGAGCTGTAAGGGACGAAGCCATTCTACCGGCTGCATTGAGACGAGGTGCCAATACAAAAGCCACCTGAGTGGCAGTTAATTCCTCTTGCTTCACAGAGGCAACTTCACATAAAGCTTTAATCCCTACCCTTGGAGTATTATTTAACACTAACAGTCCATGTTTGACTAAAAGACGATTTTCTCCTACCAAGGGCACCACGTCGGCTATGGTTCCTAAAGCCACCAAATCCAAATAGTCCAAATGCTTAACCGGATCCGCTCCTAATGACTCTGCCAGAGCCTGAATTAGTTTGAATGCTACACCAACACCTGCCAATTCCATGGCACCGCATTTGTTGGTACTCAATTTTGGATTAACAACGGGACAACTGGGGAGCTCAGTACCGGGCTCGTGGTGATCAGTTACCACAAAGTCTAGACCCAATTCTCTACCATAAACTATTTCCTTTACGGCAGAAATGCCACAGTCTACCGTAACGACTAGGGCATAGCCTTGATCTCGGATTGAATCTATAGCCTCTATGTTAAGACCATAGCCATCGGACCGGTCCGGAATATAATAACCCACTGTAGCACCCTGATCTCTAAAAAAGGAGACTAGGATTGCTGTGGCGGTGATTCCGTCCACATCATAGTCACCATAGATCAAAATCTTTTCATTGGCCCGGAGGGCGTTTTTGATCCGCAGGACCGCCTCTTCCATTCCCGGCAAGTCCCAAGGAGAGCTAAGATCCTTTAAGGTTCCTTGTAAAAAAACTTTAGCTTCTTCACTGCTGTCTATTCCCCGGTTGAGCAGCACTTGAGCAGTTACCGGTGAAATAGCCAATTCTTTGGTCAGTAAACTTACTTTAGACCAATCAACATCAGGAAGTTCCCATTTTTTGTCTTGTATAGTCATGTCGTTCCTCCATGCAACCATTATAAAATAACCATTTAAGGGGTGCAAGCAATCACTACTCATCCTGCTCCCATACTAAACAAAAAAAGAAGCGGTCATAGCCGCTTCTGTACAATTTATTCAGCTGTAGTTTGATTACTGTCAGTCTCTAACATGCCTTGCTCATGCTCCGGACATTCCACCTTTTGCTGCTGTTCCTGCAGCT
>JAAYOX010000396.1 GCA_012520135.1 Clostridia bacterium | reverse complement strand
TCGCCGGCTTTATGGCCGGAGTAATGTTATTACTGATGGGCCTGTTTCGCCTTGGCTCTTACATTAAATTTATTCCTCGTTCTGTAACCATCGGGTTTACCTCGGGGATTGCCGTTATTATTTTTACAGGGCAAGTGGGGAATTTCCTAGGTCTTACAGATTTGCAATCTCACGAGCTTTTTATCCATAACGTTAGGGAAATTGCTGGTCAAGCTCATGCCTGGAATCCTTATGCGGTAATCATTGCCTTAATATCTTTGGCCATAATCTGGCTTACCCCCCGCTTGTTTCCCAAAGTACCGGGTTCCTTTATTGCCATTCTGGTTTCAACGATTTTGGCGGTAGTCTTCTTCGATGGGAAGCTGGCAACCATCGGATCTGAGTTCGGCGGTATTCCTAATACGTTGCCCGGTATTCAACTGCCCCAGTTGACCTTGGACCGGATTAAGATGTTGATCCAGCCGGCTTTTATCATCGCTGCTTTAGGAGCTATTGAATCTTTATTATCCTGTGTCGTGGCAGACGGCATGAGTGGTACCCGCCATGACAGTAACCGGGAGTTAGTAGGACAAGGGCTGGCCAATATAGTAGCACCTATTTTTGGCGGTATTCCCGCCACAGGAGCACTGGCTCGTACTGCAACTAACGTGAAGAGCGGGGCGGTAACTGCTCTGTCCGGGGTCATTCACAGTGTGGTTGTGCTGGTTGTAGTAGTGGTCTTTGCGCCCTATGCTGTCCATATTCCCATGTCCTGCCTGGCAGCTGTTTTGATGCTGGTGGCCTGGAACATGAACAGCAAGGAAGAATTTGTGCATATTCTAAAAACAAACACCGAGGACGGAGTTGTGTTGGTTACTACTTTTCTCCTGACCATCTTTACCAATTTGACGGTAGCCGTTCAAGTAGGTTTGTTATTAGCCTTCGTGTTGTTTGTTAAAAATATGAGTGATCTGCATGAAGCAGAAGAAGTAGTACCTGACCATGCTTCTAGACAACGGAAGTTGGTCGCCGGGGAGAAGATGTCAGGTCGGGACTGTCCTCAAATCAGTATTTTTACCGTGGAAGGCCCCTTGTTTTTCGGAGCGGCCCAGCTATTTGAGCAGCGGCTGATGAATATTATCAATTTAAAACCCAAGGTGCTCATTCTGCGTCTAGGTGGTGTTCCTTTACTGGACGCTACCGGGGAAAACTACCTATCCAGTATAGTTCGCCATTTCCAAGCCCATAAAGGTGTGTTGCTAGTGGCCGGCATTCAGGAGCAGCCGCTGGAAATCGTCCGGAACTCGGGTCTCTTTCAGGTCATTGGTGCTGAAAACTTCTATGCGGATACCCATGAGGCTATTGTAGCCGCTACCAAACTGATCAACCATGACCAATGTAAGTTCTGTCGCCGTTTTGCTTTCCAGGAGTGCAGCGGATTATCCGCTGAAGAATTAGCTGTTGCTTCTCAAACACACCGGGAAGCGGTATTAACACCTTAGTTCCCGGTTTAACATATATACCCTTCTATACCCTCGGTCGCCATTCCCCGAGGGTGCTTTTTTTGTCCCCTTGAACATCCACCAGGCGTTTCCGGTGGGATTTGTTTGTGTTACAATGGTTTTACCCAGAAGATGTTACTGGCAGTGGGGGTGATGGCAGTGCAGGAGATTGCTAAGGCATTTGGTCTGAAGCTGGTGGTTTTGTTCGGCAGTTATGAAACGGAGGATTTTAAACCCGGAGTGAGCGATATTGATCTGGCTTTTCTCAGTCATGATATTTTAACAGAATCCCAATACCTGTCCTTGATTAACGCCTTCTCCCGGTATTTCCGTTACAGCAAAATTGATTTGGTTGATCTTCATAAAGCATCAGGATTGCTAAAATACCAGATTGCCGCTCATGGCCGTCTGCTCTATGAGGAAGAAGAAGGCTGTTTTTTCAGGTACAGCCTCTATTGTATCCGCTACTACTATGATACAGCTAAATTCCGTCAAAGAAGGCAGGCGTATTTCGCCCAGCAATTGGAGGAAATGGCCAATGAGCAAAATTGAATGGGAAGTATTTCAGGAAAAGCTGGTAGCACTTTTGGGGTATTATAAAGAATTGAAAGCTTTGGAAGGTATTTCCTGGGAGGAGTATTGCCAAAATACTCTTTACAAGAGAACGGTGGAAAGATTGATTCAGTTGATTGTAGAAGTTGCCACTGATATTAATAGTATGCTGCTAAAAAGTCTTGACAGGGCCCCGACCTCGGATTACTTTTCTTCCTTTATTGAATTGGCTGAGGCAGGGGTGCTTCCCACGGATTTTGCTCTGGAGATTGCTCCTTCTACCGGTCTTGGAAATGTGATCGTTCATGAGTACCAAAAAATAGATGATCGACTTGTATACCGGTCCATAAAAGAAACTTTAAAATATTATTTTCAGTACCTGCAGTTGATTACGGACTATGTGACTAGATAAAGGAGAGCCATGAAATATCAAAACATTAAGGAAGCAAAATTCCTGTCACGACCTAATCGCTTTATTGCCCAGATTGAAATCGACGGCAACATGGAAGTTTGCCATGTGAAGAATACTGGCCGCTGCCGGGAACTGTTGATTCCCGGGGCGGATATTTTTGTCCGGCAAGCGGATAATCCTAACCGTAAAACTAAATACGATCTGATTGGCGTCTACAAAGGCGATAGATTGGTCAATATTGATAGCCAAGTGGTCAATCAGGTGTTTCACGAATGGGTATTAAGCAGTAACTACTTTCCCGGAATTTCTTTGATCAAGCCTGAATACAGGTACAAACATTCACGCTTTGATTTTTATCTGGAAACCGAGCATCAAAAGATTTTAGTGGAAGTTAAGGGAGTTACCTTGGAAGAGGGAAATGTGGCCATGTTCCCCGATGCCCCTACCGAGCGGGGAGTCAAACATATTAATGAATTAGTCGAAAGCATGGGTGACGGCTACCAGCCGTATATTGCGTTTATTATCCAGATGAAAGACGTGGCCTACTTTACTCCAAATGGCAAGACCCACCGGGAGTTTGCCGATGCTCTCAAGGCAGCCGCTGAAAAAGGGGTTAAAGTCTTGGCTTTAGACTGTATCATTACCCCGGATTCTATTGTGGCCGGAGATTTTGTTCCAGTTCGTTTATAACAATCATCGCTGTTTTTCTATTGATTATTTTAGCCGGAATGGCCGCACCGTTGTTTTGACAGCATTTTCAAGGGGAATTTGCAAAGAAAGCATTTGGTGTCTTTATTATATT
>JAAYOX010000395.1 GCA_012520135.1 Clostridia bacterium | reverse complement strand
CCGGTGAAAGCGGCTGCCGATGGCAAAGTGGTATTTGCCGGATACCGCAGCGGCTGGGGAAGGGTTTTATTGATCGATCATGGTAACGGTTACCAAACCCAGTACGCTCACAATTCTTCCCTGCTGGTTAAAGCGGGAGAGCAAGTTAAAAAAGGACAAATAGTGGCCAGGGTCGGTAATACGGGACGTTCAACCGGTGCCCATCTGGATTTTAGAATAATCAAAAACGGGGAAGCTATCGATCCCAGGTTATTACTAGAGGATGACATATAGGGGGATATGCAATGCTGCGCAAGCGAGAAGCACAGTCCTACGATGAAATAGAGACGATTATCGGTGCAGGCACAGTGTTTCAAGGCACAATTACTGCTAAAGGAACGGTGCGGATTGACGGAGGTCTGAAAGGTGATGTTGTCACCAAGGGAGATGTGGTTATTGGCGACAGCGGAAAGATAGAGGGCAATTTAGAGGCCCGTAACGTGATCATTGCGGGCCAGATACAGGGGAATATAGGGGCTACGGGTAAATTGGAAGTAGCCGCTTCGGGCCGGATTACCGGTGATCTCAGAGTCAAAAGTCTGATAATCGATGACGGAGCAGTATTTCAAGGAACCTGCCGGATGGACAGCAACTCCCGGTCTTCGGATGCTGAGAAGGAATTAAAGCTGGGAAATGCCTAAAGGGGCATAAGCCAGTCGCCGGCTGTCTCTTGGTGCGTTCTTGGAATACCCGGTAAAACACTAAGTACCGGTAACCGACGACTGGTGACCGCTATTGTAAAGGCTGTTCTATGGTAGCTCCTTGATGAAACCGGTTGGTCAATATTATCCCGTGTTGAATACTGGCGGCAATAATATTAGCCATTTTCCAGACTAACCCTAGACGGGTATTTTGTAGTACAAAAAATTCCATATAGCCTCCCACGTTAACAATGCCGGTAAAGTGGACATCTCCTACTTGGGGTAGGCTCTTGTTAACCCCGGCCCCGGGTTTAAGAGCACCGGCAGCCAAAGTAATGGAACCAACGCTTTCTGACCTGCCCAGGCAGGCATCAATGGCTATAATAACAGGGTTGTGATGATACTTTTCGATTTCCATCAACGTATCTTCCAGGTTGGTGGCATGGACAGGTTTGCTTAAAGTACCGTAGACAGTTAAAGAGGCATCCAGGTCGGTTAAACGGGTACCTACCAAAGGCCCTAGACTGTCACCGGTGGAACGGTCAGTTCCAATACATACCAATACTATTGGTCGGGAACCCTCGGGATCCAAGATGGTTAAATGATGATGCAAGGCTCGTCCTAAACGGGTCACCAGGTAAGGTTCTTCATAATGGCATTTTATTTTTGAAGGCGGCAGTGGTGCCGGTTGTACTGTTGGTTTGGTAAACCGAAAAGACAAACTCGACATAAACAGCCTCCCTTCTGTTTTTGTTATTCAGTATATGTAAAAAATTGAGATCTTATACAATTGCACCTAAATAACACTGACGACTCATATCATTAATTAAAAGCGGCGTCTTAATAACAAATAACAGCCGTCTTTAAAGGGGTATGAGATTTGATCCGGGTTCGGGAGGTATTGGCACTGGCTTTGACCTTTGTCGGGACGGTTATTGGTGCAGGGTTTGCTTCCGGGCAGGAACTGTTACATTTTTTTGTTCGCTTTGGCGATAAAGGACTGTGGGGTGCTCTTTTAGCCGGAGCAGGATTTATGTTGGTAGGCACATTAGTTTTTAAGCTAGCGTATCAAAACGGAATCGCTTCATATAATGAATTTTTGACTTATTTATTTGACCGGAAAACAGGCCGGTTGGCTGATTTTTGGTTATCCTTGTATTTATTTGGCGGCTTGGTGGTTATGCTGGCAGGCTGCGGGGCAGTTTTTAAAGAATATCTTTCACTTTCGGGTTTATTGGGTGTAGTGATCAGCACCATAATTTTAATAATCTGTCTTTTTTTTAGAGAAAAAGGTTTACTGGCTTTTAATGTAGCGTTAGTGCCGGCAATTGTTGCAGGTTCTTTATTGGTCGTCATGCTGGCCGGAGACGGTCAAGGAGTTCCTTTAAATCCCGTAGAAGGAAAGGCCGTTTCAGGGTGGCTGGTGTCAGCCATTCTATATATTTCATATAATATGATTAGCGGCCTGGTTTTATTGGTTAAGTTTTCCAACATCCGCTTTACCGACGGAGTTTGGGGAACAGTGTTGGGAGGGCTGGTATTAGGGTTACTGGCTTGGCTGATGACTAAAGCACT
>JAAYOX010000394.1 GCA_012520135.1 Clostridia bacterium | reverse complement strand
TGTTAATTCAACATAAAGGTTTGAGTGAAAAACCTGTTTTATCAGGCCTTAAAGGATTTAGTTCTTGGTAAAAACAGAATAAATGTTGAAGATGACCGGGTGCTAAAGCCCATTTTGGGTAATAATAATACAAGTCTTGCTGTAATTTGCTAAGGTTGCTATAATATGAATTTAGTGGCATTGTATTTCAGTCTCTGAAGGAGGAATGAATTATGAAGGGATTATGGTTTAGTGAACTGCAAACACCGTCTATCGGCATTTCTTGTTTGACAAAGGCAACCTTGCATAGTGAAAAAACTGAATATCAGGATTTAATGGTAATTGATACTGTTGCTTTTGGCCGGATGCTCCTTCTGGATGGTGTTATTCAAACTACCATCAAAGATGAGTTCGTGTACCACGAAATGATTGCTCATGTAGCGTTGAACACCTTGAAGAACCCAAAGCGGGCCTTGGTCGTTGGAGGTGGCGACGGGGGAAGTATCAGGGAAATCATCAAACACCCTTCAATTGAAAAAGCTACTTTGGTGGAAATTGACCGGCGAGTGGTGGAAGTAAGCAAGGAATACTTACCGGAAATTTCTGTGGGCCTGCAGAATCCTAAAGTGGAAATAATCTATGATGACGGAATTAAACATGTGAAGGAGCACAAAAACACCTACGATTTAATTATTGTGGATTCTACAGACCCGGTGGGACCGGCCGTGGGGCTTTTTGCCAAAGAATTTTATGCCTCTGTGTTTGAAGCCCTTACTGACGAAGGGATTTTTGTAGCCCAGACCGAGTCTCCTTTCTTTGAGGATCAATTGATCAGAAGAGTTTACAAGGATGTAAAGGATATTTTCCCCGTTGCTAAACTCATGTTAGCCAATATCCCAACTTATCCCGGAGGTCTTTGGACTTTTACCATGGGTAGCAAAAAATATGATCCGGAACAAGCTGACTTAAGCAATATTCCGCCTTTAAATACCAAGTACTATAGTCCCGAAGTACATAAAGCGGCTTTCGTATTGCCTCCTTTTGTCCAGGACATTATTAAATATTAGGAGGGAGCAGTAATGCACCCCTTCTTATACCGCAAATTTGGCTTTATGGGGAGCCAGGAAGACTACCGGTCGGCTGATTTCGTCTTGTTTGGTGTCCCCATGGATTTTACCGTTAGTTTTCAACCGGGCTCCCGTTTTGGACCCCAGGCCATCAGGGCGGTATCCGAGGGTCTGGAAGAGTATAGTTTTTACCAGCAAAGATCCCTTACTGATGTACGCTTTTTTGACGGCGGGGATGTGGACTTGCCTTTCGGCAATACTGTGAGTAGTATGAAACGTATTGAGGCCGTGGCCAAAGAGATATGTGCTGACGGTAAGATTCCCATTGCCATGGGAGGAGAACATCTGGTAAGCTTGCCTTTGATAAAAGCGGCAGCAGCAAAGTATCCGGAACTGGCGGTTTTTCACTTTGATGCCCATGCTGATTTAAGAGATGAATATTTGGGAGAAGAACTGTCCCACGCTACTGTAATGCGCCAAGTTGCCGGCTTGATCGGCCCTAATAAGCTTTATCAATTTGGTATCCGTTCAGGGACTGAAGAGGAATACGCTTATGGCAGCCAAAACACGCATTTTTTTGTTGATGAACTGCTAAAGCCCCTCCAGCAAGTGGTAGAGAATTGGGATGATACTCCTGTATATGTTTCCATTGATATTGATGTGGTGGATCCGGCTTTTGCTCCCGGTACAGGTACTCCGGAGCCGGGCGGATGTACCTCTAAGGAGATACTCCAGGCCATGCTTATGTTGACCCGGTTGCCTATTGTGGCCATGGATCTTGTTGAAGTATTGCCGGCTCAAGATTCCTCCCAAAGAACATCCTTGTTGGCAGCTAAGTTAATCAGAGAGGCTTTGGTGGGAATAACTCCTTTGAAAAAAGCCTTTGACAAATAACGTTGCCCTATGATAAAATGCAGGTGTTGTCTCCGAAAAAGACCATTAAAAAATGGCTTTGACAACAACTGTGGAATTGTGTATAATAAACCTTGCATGATGGGCGATTAGCTCAGTTGGGAGAGCGCCTGCCTTACAAGCAGGATGTCGGCAGTTCAAGTCTGTCATCGCCCACCATCCATTTACGGAGCTGTAGTGTAGCGGTTAACATGTCGGCCTGTCACGCCGAAGATCGCGGGTTCGATTCCCGTCAGCTCCGCCATCATACAGTTTGTTTTGTTCAAGTTGCTAGATGTCACTTGAACTTTAATGTGCCTCGGTAGCTCAGTCGGTAGAGCAGAGGACTGAAAATCCTCGTGTCGGCGGTTCGATTCCGCCCTGAGGCACCATTTTTG
>JAAYOX010000393.1 GCA_012520135.1 Clostridia bacterium | reverse complement strand
GCTCCCTACTGCCCGGTATGTGGCTGATATTTGCCACCTTGCCCAATATGGTCAGGAAGGATTGAGCCAGAGAATGGGTTCTGAACACCTTTTCACCGGTTACCGAGAAGGAGCTATTAATAACCTGTTGTTCCTGAAAAATCGGGCTTATCTTCACGGAATTACTGAGCGAAGGCTTTATCTGGGAAACAAGATCATCCCCGACTTCCACCATATCCGATTTAACTACACTTTGCTGATGAGCTTCGGCCTTCTTTTCAATAAAGTGACGAAACAACTGTTCCCTCACAGGGTAATAGAAAAGCTCCCTGCTGCCGGGAATTTGGCCGGTATGGGCCATGCTTTCCAGTATCGTATGACATACATTAATGTTTTGTTCTGCAGCTTCAACGGTGAATAGTTTATAAAGCCGGTTGTACTGGGGCAAGCTCAACTGTTTGATGTAAGTGAGGTTCAGCTCTATTTCGTTTTTTAAGCTGTTTAGATAGACGTTATGATGGCAGATTAACCGGTCTTTAACTTCACTGCGCCGGTTCCATAAAATCAGGAGACGCAACGTCTGTTCCACGCGGGCCCTTAATTCATGATTGTTTTCAGCCTCTTTGTACAAGTTCTGTAAAAAAACAAGGGCAGCCGGATCAAAACCGTACTCATCAAATTGTTGGTATTTTTTTATTATCGTTTCTGCAAAGCCAGAAAGCGAATGCCCGATGGAGAGACGGTGGATAAAATAACGCTCAATGCCAAAGGGAGTAATACAATTGATTTCGCCTTTAAGTAATCGCATCTGATCAATTGAACTTAATGCGTTGATTTTCATAAATCCAGTTCTCCTTAAAAGGGAAGTGCAACTTCACTGAGACCGGTATGGGCGATTTGAAGGGCTTGCAGAAAAACTTGATTACCGGCAGCATCCAGCGGGGCAAACTCTCTTCTAATGATAACACCGGAACTGATGGTAAAAATACGTTTTATTTTCCCATTGAGTTTAACAAAAATCATAATGTTTGAAACCTTCTTGCCCTCATGAAGTTGTGAAAACACAAGATCACCCATATCGGCCTTCAGACCCTTTTCAAAAATGATCATATCGGGAGTACGCTTGGGCTTTAGCAAAAGAACCGGGGCGTCATTGTGTCCTCCGTTAACAATGGTATCGTACTCTACGCTACCGGAGATATTGTTAACCTTGGAAAAACCGAAACTGGTCCCATTAATCCTTACTTCGAAACTGAAATTTGGAATATAGCTATTATGGGAAGCCATAATCACTCCTCCCGGCATCGAAAAAAATATCTTAACAATCAAAACCTAAACCTTAAACGGATTTTCCGGCTCTTGATTCAATTTACTGTTGATTTTGGAGATCTCCTTGCACCACCTGAGCCGGTCCCTGTGGCTAAGGCTCATGATCTCATCAAAACCCCAATGCAAGTAATAAGCAATAAAAGCTGCCTCTTCATAAATCTTATCAGCCGGATATGTACTTATTGTCCGGCTTCCATAAAATTTACCGGGATATCCAATTCCTGTCCGCAATGGGGACACACTCCCTTATAAGTCGGCATCTCCATTGTGTTAATCCTCTGATAAAGATCCTGTAAATAAGCTATATCCATCGTATATAGTTTTTCGATCACGTTTGTGTCCACTGCCGGGAGTGACCCCAGTTTCGTTACTACCCGTGCCAGCAAAATGATGGTCAAGTATCCTGGATTCTGCTGAACACGAGGATCTCTTAAGGGTAGGATCTCATCGCCGGCATTGGCAAGGCGCATAATTCCTTCTCTATGCACCACTCCGTTCATGTCAACAAACCCACGGGGAAGAACAAAGGGGAATTCTGTCTGAAAAGACATAGAT
>JAAYOX010000046.1 GCA_012520135.1 Clostridia bacterium | reverse complement strand
TTTATAGTAAAAATGATGCTCGCTTAGTCAAGGTGGGTAACTTTGAGGACCACTTGCACTGGTTAAGCGATGTTGACTGGATTATTGAAGTTGTAGTAGAAAGGCTGGATATTAAAAAGGATCTGCTGCAGAAAATTGCTGTCCATCGCAAACCGGGCACTATAGTCAGTTCCAATACCTCCGGTATCTCGATCAATAAAATGGTGGAAAATATGCCGGAAGAATTCAGGCAGCATTTCCTAGGTACTCACTTCTTCAATCCACCCCGTTATATGAAACTGTTGGAAATAATCCCCTGCAACGATACTTTGCCGGAAATTGTTGACGGCATGGTGGAGTTTGGGGAAAAGGTACTGGGTAAAGGCGTTGTTATTGCCAAAGATACTCCCAACTTTATCGCCAACAGAATCGGTACTTACGGGATGTTGGAAACTACCCGGATTATGCTTGAAGACGGGTATACGGTAGAAGAAGTTGATGTGGTTTCCGGCCCTGCCATGGGAAGGCCGAAGAGTGCTTCTTTCCGCACTTTGGACCTGGTAGGTTTAGATACTTTCCTTCATGTAGCCAATAATGTCTTGGAAAATGTAGATGACCCCTTTGAAAAAGAAGCCTTTAAAATTCCTGAGTTATTAAAAACAATGGTGGATAAAGGCTTATTAGGCAATAAGACTAAACAGGGTTTTTACACCAAGCAGAAGACGGAACAGGGCAAACAGATCCTGTACTTAAATTACCAGACCATGGAGTATGAACCCATTGTTAAGCCTAAATTTGCCTCTATCGAAGCGGGTAAAAACATACCCGGGCTGGCTAACCGGATCAAGAATATTATTAATGCCAAAGACCGTGCCGGCGAACTGGCTTGGAAGACTCTTAAAAAGACTCTTCTTTACAGTGCCCGCCAGTTAGGAATTATCGCTGATGATATTCCCTCTATTGATAAAGCAATGAAGTGGGGCTTTAATTGGTCCCTTGGTCCCTTTGAAGTATGGGATGCCATTGGAGTAGAGAAATCAGTAGTACGGATGAAAGAAGAAGGGGAAGAAATCCCGGCAGTTATCGAAGAGTTTCTGGGCAAAGGAAACCAGACTTTCTACATGAAGAATGACGAGGGTCTGTTCTATTATGACTTTGTGTCGAAAGAATATAAGCTGCTTGAGGAACCGAAAGAACTGATTGTTCTAAAGGAACTGAAAAAACAGAACAAAGTAGTTCATTCCAACGCCGGTGCTGCTCTTATCGATCTGGGAGACGGAGTGGCATGCCTGGAATTCACCTCGCCCAATAATGCCCTAGGTGTTGACATCATTCAAATGATTAATTGGTGCACCCAAAACTTGACCAAGAACTTTGACGGTATGGTTATCGGTAACCAGGGTAAAAACTTCTGCGTGGGTGCCAACTTGATGCTCATTTTAATGGAAGCCGAAGACGAAAACTGGGATGAAATCGAACTGATGATTAGGGAATTCCAGTATTCCTTCTATCGCATGAAGTATGCACCGTTCCCGGTAGTAGCTGCTCCCTTCGGCATGACATTGGGTGGTGGTTACGAAATTTCGGCAGCGGCAGACAAAATCCAGGCAGCCGGAGAAACATATATGGGCCTGGTAGAACTGGGAGTAGGCTTGGTTCCCGGTGCCGGTGGCCATAAGGAATTGCTGTTAAGACATATGGAGAAAGTGGACAACGTTGATAAAATTGATATTCAGCCCATCGTGAACAAAGTCTTTGAAACGATTGCTATGGCCAAAGTCTCCACCAGTGCCAAGGAAGCAAAAGACCTGGGCTATATGCGGGCATCCGACGGTATCAGTGTCAATAGTGACTTCCTGCTGCATGATGCTAAAAATGCCGTGCTGGAAATGGTTAAACAAGGTTATCGTCCTCCTGCACCGGCTATGGTTCCGGTGGTTGGCGAAAGCGGTTACGCTGTTATGGAGCTTGGCATATACACCTTATTGAAAGGTGGATACATCAGCGAATACGATGCATTCCTGGCCAAGAAGGTGGCACATATTCTGAGCGGTGGTAAAGTCCATGCCGGAACGGTTGTTTCCGAGGAATACTTGTTGGATGTTGAAAGAGAAGTCTTCTTGAGCCTGGTGGGCGAGCCCAAGTCTCAAGACAGGATGCGTCATATGTTACTTAAGGGCAAGCCCCTGCGGAACTAAGAGAGAGGAGGGTGTTAGGATGCGTGAAGCGGTAATCGTATCAGGAGTTCGGACAGCCGTGGGGAAAGCCCCCCGGGGAACTTTGCGGTATTATCGTCCTGAGGACATGGGCGGTGCAGTAGTAAAAGAAGCAGTGGCCAGGGCCAAAGGACTGGATCCTCAAGAAGTAGACGATGTGGTGATTGGCTGCTCATTCCCTGAAGCGGAGCAGGGTATGAATATGGGCCGTATTATAGCTTTACGGGCAGGACTGCCCAATACAGTGTCTGGGTTTACTATTAACAGATTCTGTTCATCGGGATTACAGTCTATCGCTATTGCGGCAGAAAAAATCATGTGTGGCTTTGCCGATGTTGTAGTTGCCGGTGGCGTGGAAAGCATGAGCACTATCCCCATGGGCGGACAAAAAATCGCTCCCAACCCATATATGATGGAGCATCAGCCTGAAGTATACATGTCCATGGGTTTGACTGCGGAAGAAGTAGCTTCCAGATTCGGCATCAGCCGGGAAGATCAGGACCGTTTTGCGGTAAGAAGCCATGAAAAAGCTTGGCAGGCGATTCAGGAAGGTAAATTCAAAGATGAAATACTGCCTTTGAATGTTAAGAAAGTCAGTATAGGACCTGATAACAAGTTAGTCACTAAAGAAGTAGTGTTCGATACCGACGAAGGAGTTCGTCCCGGAACCACTCTGGAAGCTTTGGCAAAACTGAGACCGGTCTTTAAGCAAGGAGGTTCAGTGACTGCCGGTAACTCTTCTCAAACCAGTGATGCGGCAGCTGCAGTAGTAGTTATGTCTGCCGATAAAGCTCAAAGTTTAGGGCTGAAGCCTATGGCTGTTTTCCGTTCCTTTGCCGTCGGTGGTGTTGATCCTGACGTAATGGGCATCGGACCGGTAGTGGCTATACCCAAGGCATTAAAGCTGGCCGGTTTGTCTATAGACGATATCGATTTGTTTGAACTAAACGAAGCTTTTGCTTCCCAGGCTCTCTATTGCGTCAGGGAGTTAGGCATTGATCCGGAGAAAGTGAATGTCAACGGCGGTGCCATTGCTTTAGGTCACCCTCTGGGCTGTACGGGAACTAAGCTTACGGTCACTTTGTTGAACGAATTAGCTCGTCGTAATGGCAAATATGGAGTTGTCTCCATGTATATCGGCGGCGGCATGGGTGCTGCCGGAGTATTTGAAGTAGTTTAATTATTCAAAACGGAGGGATAATTAATGTCCAACGAGATTATTAAAGGCGGAAGCTTTTTAATTGAAGATGCTGAGAATATATCCATCTTTACCCCGGAAGATTTTACCGAAGAACAACGGATGATTGCTAAAACTGCTGAAGATTATGTAGCAGGCGAAGTAGTGCCGGTAATCGAAGATTTGGAAGCACAAAAAGAGGGCTTGATGA
>JAAYOX010000392.1 GCA_012520135.1 Clostridia bacterium | reverse complement strand
TTCCGATGCAAATTATTCACCCCTTTTTAATGTTTGCCAACTAATTAGATGCTCGGGTAGATTTGCCTTTGTGAAATATTTCAATTACCTTCCGTGAAGGCTGTAACTTTGTACAGTCCTATATCAAACAAAAAAGACCCCGCAGGGCCCTGGTTTAGTTGAGCATATCTTCAAGTAGGTTATATATTTTTACCGCTGTCCAGAGATTAACGATGTTTTCGTAATGTTCCAAATTGGTATCAAGAATCTCTTCTATTTTTTTAATCCGGTTGCGCAAGGTATTAGGATGGACAAAAAGATCCTTGGAGGTGAGGTTATAATCTCCGCTTCTTTTTAAATATTGTTCCAAAGTTTCTAAGAGATCAGTTCCGTTATGGCGATCATACTCGATCAAATCCCTTAAATATTCTAAGCAATAATCGCCTAATTGATCGTAATTGATGCCGGCCAGAAGACGAATTACGCCAAGATCATCAAAATGATAAACACCCAAGTCCGTTCCCAGCAATTTACCCAGTTCAAGGGCAGTTCTGGCTTCCTGGTAACTGCGGCATAAGTCTGTGGCGGTAGGATAAAAGCGCCCGATGCCTATGGAGGCTCCCATGCCGGGGACTTGTTCGGTTATTTTTTTCAAGATTCCTTTCCCAAGGCTCTTAATTTCGGTCCGAATGTTTTGCCGGTTTTTTTCTTCTGTCTCCGGTACCAGGATTAAGCATTGATGATCATATTCAACTACCACCGGGTTTTTAAATTGCCCGGTAGTGACTTGACAGATCAGGGATTTTAATATCGAAAAAGGCATAGTTTGGTCTTTAGGTATTATATCGACGATTAGCAGGTGATGGGGCTTGGTAAAATCCCATCCCCACAGTTGCCCTTGTTTGACGATAGTCTTTAGAGAACTAATATTATTATGAAGTAAATCGTAAACAAAATTATCCTGAAACTTCTTTTCCGTTTCCCTGATCTCTTTTAGTTTTATAACTTCTGATAAGATGATCGGGAGAATTTGTTTAATTAGAGTTACGTGGCTGCCGTTTGTTTTTTCCTCATTTACTTCCGCAATCAGATGACCTAGTATCTTTTTGCCTACCGCTAGATCATAAACGTGGACTTTTAATATGCGGGAGCCGGAATCCCAATGAAGGATTTTTACGCCGTCAGCTTCAAGGTAGTTTTTGCTGAAATATGCTTGTCTTAATGTGGACGTTAGTTTTTTCTCAAACCCTGACGCACCTTCAAAATTATCTGCCGTCAATAGCTCTAAAATGGGATCAGTTAAGAATACTTTACCATGGACCATGAGCTCCAGGCGTTGTAGCAAACCGTTAAGGCCTTTGCTGTTAGCCGTATTGAGCCAGCTGAGTAGTTCTTCTGCATTCATTACTTTATCTGACATAAGTGCCTCCCGGTCTATTCTTCTTTAATCCAATAGCGGTGGACGGTTTGAGTCTCAGGTAATATGAATCTGGTTGCAGGTTTAGTCAACTTGAGGGCCATAAAACCAGGTAAGTCAGCTTGGTAATGTTCCGGTAGTTCCCCGGACAGATTTATTATTTTAAGAGCGTTCACTATACATGCTTCCACGCAGGCGGGTTTCAGGCCTTTTTCCTGCCGGTGGAGACAAAAATCACATTTCTCTACCTTGTTAGTTACAGGGTTAATTCGAGGTACTTGAAAAGGACAGGCACCGGTACAAGTGTGACAGCCGGTACAACGAAGGGGATTGTGGACTACAATGCCGTCTCTTCGTTTTTTAAAGCATCCTTGGGGACAAGCCCTGATACAGGCAGGATAGACACAATGATTGCAAGCCATAGAGAGAAAGCCAAAAAAACTTTGAGGATGGCTTTCCAGTTTGGTTATCCTTCTATAGGCGATAGTCTGATGGGGCCTTTCATTTTGACAAGCCATGGCACAGCCCCTACAGCCCAAACATTTATCAAGATTCATCAGGAAACCCAGTTGCTTTGTCATCCAATACCTCCAATTGCCAATAAATAGACTGATTGTAGGCTAGCGTTACATTAAATATTCGTTAGCAATTGTGGATTCCCTTTTAAAGAACCGGAAGCCGCGAAGGAGTGCGGCTTCCGGAAAAAGTGATATTATTGCTACAGATTTATTCACAATCACAACAGCTGTATGGTTCCTTACAATCCTTATCAAGCTGCTTGCATTTACAAGGTTTTTCTCTGACGATAAAAGGACGCATCATGTCATAGTCTTCGTGTTCAAGAATATGGCAATGATAGACATACCGGCCGGTATAGGGGGCAAAACGCATGATGATGCGGGTAATATACCCTGGGGTTGCTTGCACTGTATCTTTCCAACCGGCTTCATTTGGGGCCGGCGGTTCCGGCTCCCCGGTGTATACAATTTGACCCGTAGTATTGTATGCATCCACATCGATGGGAATCCGATCCAGAATCTGAAACTGGACTAGGTGAACGTGAATGGGGTGATAGGCAAGACCTGCATTGATGATCCGCCAGATTTCCACGTCTCCTAGATAGGGATCTTCCGTAATCCGGTCGATAAAACTGCTTTTGTTATGCTGGAAAACGAGCCGCTGGAATCTATCCAGGGTTACATCCAGGGTAATGTCCCGGATACGGCTGGCTTCGCACTCTTTAAACCTTCTGATGGGACTCAGGAAGCCGGGAACGATGCTGGTATCAGGACCGGTAGGTTCAATAACCCTGAATTGCATAATCAGGCCTGTGGTTTCCGGATCAGGTGGTGCACCAAAGTCAAAGGGAGCCCTGGCTGTGTTAGTCATGGTAACATTGGCACCAACAGGTAGCATGCTGAAATCCATAATAAGATCTGCCCGTTCAGCAGGTCCGATGGTAAGAGAAGTTAGTTCCACCGGTTTTTGTAGCAGTCCCCCGTCAGAACCGATTTGAAGAAATGGCAGATCTCCTTCCAGTCTGATAGTGTAGAATCTTTGGTTAGAGCCGTTTAACACCCGAAAACGATACTTTCGGGGCTCTACATCTAGGTGTGGCCAAATTTTACCGTTGACTAGAATAACGTCGCCGGCAACTCCCGGTGTGATTGAAGGAAAGGGAGTGCCCGGTGGGGGATTGTCAGGTTGACTGGGGTAAAATAAGGAGCCATCGCAATTGAAGGACCTGTCCTGAATCACTAAAGGAATCTCATACTTGCCGGAGGGAAGACCTAAAGCCCTTTCTTCCTCGTCTCGAATGATATACATTCCGGCTAATCCTGCATAAACGTTTAAACGGGTTATTCCTATCGCATGGTCATGGTACCATAACGTTGTTGCTCTTTGATGATTGGGGTAGCAATAAACTTCCCTTTCAAAGCAGGGCCCGGTTTGGGCATAGCCGTTAGTGAACCACGCCTCCGGATAGCCGTCGCTTTCCGGCTTAACTTCAAGACCATGCAAGTGGACTACCGTACGTACTTCCGGCATGCTTTCATGGGTTCCATGAAGGGTTCTGTCAAGGGGGAGTATGTGCTTATCCGGCAAATCATTGATCCACTTTACTTTAACGCATTCTCCTCTCTCCGCCTCAATGGTGGGACCGGGATATTGCCCCTCATAGCCCCATACCTTGGTGGGGGGGTAAATTACTGTGCATTTGATGGAAGAATTCCTTCATGGTTACTTCGTAATATGTGTGGCATTTATGGCGTTCTTTAGGTTGTAACACTTGAGGAATAGGTAGTTGATCCAAAAAAGGTATGATGTTCATGAGTTTCCTCCTTGCTTTTTATTACCATGATATGTAATATTAATTAGACTGGAACCTGTAAGGAACAAGGAGAAATAATTATTGATCAGCCTTAACTTGCTCGGAACAAATGGAAAACCGCCGTTGACAGAGCGGCGCGATTATGCTAATATATCAATTGTTCGAGAGCACAACACTATATGCCGAAGTGGTGGAACTGGCAGACGCGCTGGACTCAAAATCCAGTGGAGGCGACTCCGTGCGGGTTCGACTCCCGCCTTCGGCACCAACTTTTGTATTAAGAGCGGCTTTAAGGTAATTTCCTTGAAGCCGTTTTGCTTTACATAGGGAAGGGGAGGTAACGTGAAGAAACTGGTTTTAGCCGAAAAACCCAGTGTAGCCAGGGACTATGCCAAGGCGTTGGGTTGCAACAAAAGGCAGGACGGTTATT
Organism: Clostridia bacterium; assembly: GCA_012520135.1. Taxonomy (GTDB): domain Bacteria; phylum Bacillota; class DULZ01; order DULZ01; family DULZ01; genus JAAZDD01. The sequence goes on along the minus strand of JAAYOX010000392.1, from coordinate 13,412 downwards.
TTGAGGGTAAGGATTATGTAATCACCTGGGCCTTCGGTCACTTATTTACTTTAAAAGAACCCGGGGACTATGACGAAGCATATAAACAGTGGAAATTGGATGTGCTGCCCATAGTACCTAAACCTTTCGGTATTAATCTGATTGACGAGCCTCATGTAAAGCAGCAGTTTAAAATTATTCAGGAGCAATTACATAGGGATGATGTGGACGGTGTGGTCATTGGCACCGACGCCGGTCGGGAAGGAGAACTGATTGCCAGGTATATTCTAGGTGCAGCTAGAAACAAAAAGCCGGTCTTTAGGCTTTGGCTCAGTTCTTTAACGGAACAAGATATTTTGGAGGGGTTCCAGAATTTAGAGCAGGGGGAGAGATATATACCTGTATTTCAAGCTGCCCAAGCCAGGAATGAATTGGATTGGATCTTGGGACTGAATTTTACACGGGCTTTCACCGTTAAACATGGTCGTAAAACCCTTCTTTCCATTGGCCGCAGCCAGACACCGGTTTTGAACATGATTGTTGAGCGGGACCGGGAGATAGAGCAATTCAAGCCGGAGGCCTACTGGGAACTGGTGGCTGAGTTTGGTATAGGTAATGAAAATTATAGGGGAAAGTACCTGGCAGGGGAAGATTCTTTCCGTATTCCTGATCAAGATGTAGCTAACAGGGTTTTAGCAAATATCCAAGGCAAGAACGGTGAGGTAGCTGAAGTTCGTAAGGAAACTAAAAAGAGACCCCATCCCTTGCTTTTTAACCTGACTAATCTCCAACGAACCCTGAACCGGAAATACGGGTATTCGGCTCAGGAGGTACTGGACACTATGCAGGACTTGTATGAAAAGCATAAAATACTGTCCTATCCCAGAACGGCTGCCCGGCATATTTCCGAAGCAATGATTCCGGAACTGCCGGCAATTATCAGGACCTTGGCTTTTGGCAAATTCAAACGTTTTGCAAATGTGCTTCTGGCCAAGGATGAGTTACCGGTGACTAAACGGATTGCCGATGATTCCATGCTGACCGATCATACCGCCATTATTCCCGTGAATAACAGCAGGATGGCTAATATCTATGAAGGATTATCGGAACAAGAACGTAATGCCTTTGATGAAGTGGCTCTGGCTTTTTTGGCTGCCTTTTATTCTGATTACATCTACGAATCTACTGCAGTTGTAACCAATGTGGGTGAATATGCCTTTCTTACACGAGGAATTAGAGTAATGGATGACGGGTGGCGTCAGGTCTATCAGGAACCGGCGGAAGAAGATGACGAAGAAGACTCCGGCGAAAATCGACTCCCTGCCTTGGAACCGGGACAAATAGTAGCAGTAACAGGTGCAGTCCTGGAAACCAAGAAGACTAAACCGCCCAGCCGGTTTACGGAAAACAGCATTTTGGCCTTGATGGAGAACCCTTCCGGACTAATCGAGGAAGAAAGCCTGAAGAAAGCAATTAAGGGACACGGTATCGGTACCGACGCTACCAGGGCAGCCATTATTGAGGTACTGGTGAAAAGAGGTTTTGTAGAACGGAAAAAGAAACAGCTAATTTCCACCCCTTTAGGCCGGCAACTGGTGGATGCTGTTTCTATTGATTTGCTGAAGTCACCGGAACTGACGGCAGAATGGGAGCAAAACCTTGAGAAAATAGCTACCGGAGAAATGAGTAAAGAGGATTTTATGACAGACACGATCCGGTTTATCCGGGAGGGAATTGAAACCGTTAAAGAAAAAGAACCGGTGCCAATCTTAGCACCGGTCAAAGATGCGGTTGGCCCATGCCCCTATTGTGATACAGGGCAGGTAGTCAAAAACAAAGCCGGGTGGGGCTGTACCCAATGGAGGACAACCGGCTGTAAGTTTTTTGTCTCAGCAGTATTTATGGAGAAAAAGATTACCGATGCCCAAATCAAGAGATTGGTCAATAAAGGTAAATCCAACCTGATTAAAGGCTTTAAGAACAAAGCAGGCAAAGTTTTTGATGCCTACCTGGTGGTCGATAAAGAGGAAAAGAGAGTGAAATTGGAGTTTAAAGAATAAGTAATATGATCTAGGCCAAATTGGCGTTCTGCAAATACCCGATCATAGTGGTTGCCATGATCTGATAACCTTTGTGATTGGGATGGCCGGAATCTACATAATAGTCGGGATTGCCTGTCCCATCGGAACTCAGCATGGGGGTATAAAAATCGATTAAATCGAACTTATTTTGAGCGGCATACTGACGCATCCAATTGCGGTAGCTTTCCAGATAAGGGGCAGTTTCGATGGCTTGGTCCAAAAATGGGTCATCTAAAGAATGAATATTAATTGGTATCGGTAGCCCCAGGTGAAATCTGATATTATGGGTATTGGCCAGATGGAGCATGGACGCCAGCTGTTCCCGTACGCTCTTTAAGGGTATTCTGTTCCAGGCGTCATTTGTGCCACCAAGCACAAGTACGTCCGTAGGTTTCAAGGCCAAAACATCCCGTTGAAATCGAGCCAGCATGTCTCCGATGGTGTCCCCGTTGTGGCCCTTATTGACCAGTTCAACATTTACGGAGTCTTGGGACAAGGATACCCAAGAGAATGCCGGGCCGTAAGGATATCCGTAAGTGATGCTGTCTCCGAGACAAATAAACAACATAATTCATCCCTGCCTAGTTAAGCAAATTTGGTTACACTTATTAGTGTAACTTTTTAAGGAAAAATCCGCAACTAGTACTAAAAAAGTACTCCGGAAAAAGGTTTTTTGTAGTTTTAAGAGAATTCTTTTTATCAGACTGTTCAGTAAAACAAAAGGAGGACTATGTGCAATGAGCAATCAGGCAAAACTGGTGGAGCTGGAGATACGGGAAAGACTGGCCATTCTTACCATCAACAATCCCCCGGTCAATCCTCTAACCAAAGATGTATTGGCTGAATTGGAAAAGACGGTGGATGAATTAAGTACCAACGACGACGTATGGGCTTTGATTATTACGGGTGCCGGGGAAAAAGCTTTTGTAGCCGGTGCTGACATCCGTCAGTTTCCTTTGCTGAAGCAAGAGGATGGTCGGAAAATGGCTCAGTGGGGGCAACAAATATTCGATAAGATTGCCGCATTGAAAATGCCTGTCATTGCTGCCATTAACGGTTTCGCTTTAGGTGGCGGCTGTGAATTGGCCATGGCTTGCGATATCCGGGTGGCGTCGGAAAATGCCAAGCTGGGGCAGCCGGAAGTCAACCTTGGTGTGATGCCCGGCTATGGTGGTACTCAAAGATTACCCAGGCTGGTGGGGTTGGGTAAAGCCAAAGAACTGATCTTTTCCGGGGAGACCATCGATGCAGCAGAAGCATATCGCATCGGTTTGGTCGACCGGCTGGTACCCAAAGGAGCTGCCTTGGAAGAAGCAATTAAGCTGGCAGAAGTGATTTTGACCAGAGCACCCATAGCAGTCAGGCTTTCCAAGGAAGCTATCGATAAAGGGTGGGATCTACCTCTTAATGAAGGTCAGCAGTTGGAAGCAGAATTATTTGGCCAAACGATGGATACGGAAGATAAAAACGAAGGAGCTACTGCATTTTTGGAAAAGAGAGCGGCTACATTTAAGGGCAAGTAAGGTATAATAAGGATAGTGGAAGGGTGACAAGTCGTTTCTTAGGTGGTGAGCTGTTTGACCTCTACAGAGGTGCCGCGTTGTGAAGAATTTTGTCTTGATCATGAAGCTGTCCTTAATGCCCAACAAAACCAATTGACAGAGGATGAAGTAATTAAATTGGCGGATACATTCAGGGCTTTGGGTGATCCTACCCGGATCAGAATCATACAAGCCCTGCGCCATGGGGAATTATGCGTGTGTGATTTATCTTATGTATTGGGAATGAGTCAATCAGCTGTATCCCATCAGTTACGGGTGCTACGGAACCTTCGTTTGGTAAAGTTCCGCAAAGCCGGCAAGAATGTATATTATTCACTGGATGATGACCATATTGTATTGCTTTTTGACCAGGGGTTGGATCATATCCGACATGAGTGACCAAGCCTTGGTCATTTTTTCTTTTTCCGGTGTTGGTTGGCATTCCGGTTAAACTATTTTGTTTAGACAATCCCTATGATATAATGACATTTAGTCCAAAGGGATTGGACAGGGAGAGAATGAGTAGAGAAGGGGGCCTGGCCGTGGAACGCGATGAAACAAAACTTATTGCAAAATCCCAGGACGGCGATGTAGAGGCCTTTGGTGAGTTGGTATCTATTTATCAAAAACAAGTATATACCGTTGCTTATCGCTTTATGGGTAATCCCGAAGACGCCAGTGACCTGGCCCAGGAAGCCTTCGTCAGAGCATTCAAAGCTATTGGCCGTTTTAGAGGAGAAGCTTCTTTTAAAACTTGGATTTATCATATTGTAGCCAATGTTTGCCGGGATGAACTGCGGAAACGGAAAAAACAAACGATTGTTTCTATAGATAGCCCGATCGCCACTGATGATGGGTATATTAATAGAGAGCAGGAAGATTGGTCTCTTGCTCCGGAGCGAATCTATGAAAGTAAAGAGATTCAGGAAACTATTCAGGGATTATTAAATCAATTAATTCCAGAGTACCGACAAGTGCTGGTGTTAAGGGAAATCCAGGGTTTCACTTACGAGGAAATTGCCACGATCCTGGAATGTTCTTTGGGTACTGTTAAATCCAGAATAAACAGGGCAAGAAAGGCCATGCGAGATCTAATTGCTGCCAATAAGGAACTTTTTGAAGGTGCATCACGTCTAGTGGAGTGAAGGGAGGGAGAAGCATGATTGATTGCGAAATTGTCCAAGATAATCTGTCGGCGTATATTGATGATGAATTGCCTGCAGATGAAGGGCGAAAAATTTATCACCATTTGCAAACATGCCAGGCATGCAATAAGGAATACATGGAATTAAAAATAACGGCTGCAATCATGCGCTCCTTGAATGATATTGATCCCCCTCCGGAAATGAAGGAGCGGGTTATAGAGAGATTGCGTGATGACACTGTTCATAGTCCTGTCTCTAAAATTAAAAAAATTAAATGGTATTCTTTTGGTGCCGTGGCTGCCGGGCTTTTATTGCTGGTGGGATCATGGAGTTTACTCTTTGACGGGGGCTTGGCCAAATTCCCCGCGGATTCTGCCGGAACCCAGCAGATTGCACTTGAAGCGGCTGAAGCCCCGGAAACTGATGCGGTTCAGGACGACCTGTCTGTACAACCTTTCAGTTTGGCTATGCCGGAAGGGGATGCTGCGCCACCTGAAGCATTTTCAGCAGTTCCTGAGGAGCCTTTGCCTATGGATATGGGCGAACCTAGCGGTGAGACCGGCGTAGGGGCCCAAGAGTTTAGGGATGATTTGGCAGTGGAGAGTAAAGAGGCCGAAGATGAAGGTTTAATTGGTTTTAGAAGGTTTGCCCCGGAGCAGTTACCTCCTGAAGCAAGAGAAAAAAGTGCTAATACGGAAGAAATCTCGATTGCCGCCATTGAACCGGAGCAAGAAAGCACCGCCGGACGCGGCGACAGTATTGATGCGTCTATGCACAGGGCAGCAATGATGAGCACCGTTCCTGTTGGAGAGGGTCTACAGATGGAACTGAGGATAAAAACCCAGGATCTTTCCCAAACCCACAAAGCCATAGAGAGAATAGCCCAAGTCTATGAGTTGAAAGTTTTAACTGAGGAAACAGCTGAAATGATTTCAATAGAAGTCTTCGTCCCTATTTCTCAACAAGGGACGGTTAAAGAAGAACTGGAAGGCTTAGGACTCGTTACCAGTGAAGAGGTCTCAAATCCGGATCTGTACCGGCAGATATCCGCTTTGATTGACGATAGCAGAGAATTGGAACAGCAACAGATTGAGTTAAGGGCACTGATTAATAACGGCGGTTCGCCTGAAAACGTTAAGGTGTGGCACAGTGAGCTGACTAAAGTAATAGAAGAGGTAAAGGAGATTACAGCTCAGCTCCGGCAGTTGGAAGCGGAATACGGCCTCACTTGCATCAAACTGATACTGGAAAAATAAAGTAATTAATTGACGACTGGTATTTGGTATGCAGGAGATCAAATCTTGCATACCGAATTTTTATTTTTGGTATGAATTTTATTAGGAAGCAAGGAGGATTTAGCTTGACCTATCAAGGAAAACGGTTTCTGATTATTGACGGTAGCAGCCTGGCCCACCGGGCTTTTTATGCGCTTCCCTTATTGACCAATCGCAAAGGGGTATATACTAACGCTGCCTACGGTTTTTTGACCATGCTACTGAAGATACTGGCCAATGAGCAGGTGGATTATATAAGTGTAGCTTTTGATAAAGGCCGGGTTACCTTTAGAACTGAAAAATACCAAGATTATAAAGGACACAGAAAGGCAACACCTCCGGAATTAATACCCCAATTTAATTTGATTAGGGATTTACTGGCAGCTTTGCGCATTCCCAGTTATGAGTTGGATAACTATGAAGCGGATGATTTGATCGGTACTTTAGCTAAAAAAGCAGAGGAATTAGGCTTGGAAGTCTTTATTTTAACCGGGGACAGAGACGCTTTGCAATTAGTGTCCAATCAGACCAAGGTTCTTCTGACCCGAAAAGGTATCAGCCAAATCGATACTTACGACTTAGGTAAAATTCAGGAACAATATGGTCTTCAACCCCGCCAGTTAATTGACGTCAAAGGTTTGATGGGCGACAGCTCCGATAATATTCCCGGAGTGCCCGGCATCGGTGAAAAAACAGCGGTAAAACTGATTAAAGAATATGGTGACCTGGACAACGTTTTAGCCAATATAGATCAACTTAAAGGGCCTAAACTTAGGGAAAATCTGAATACTTACAAAGAACAGGCGTTACTAAGTAAAGAACTGGCAACGATTGATTGTGATGCACCGTTGGAATTTTGCTTCGATGACTGTCTCTACCGGTCACCGGATTATCCTGCTTTGCTGGAACAGTACAAAGAACTGGAATTCAACAGCCTGGTGGCCGGGCTTTTGGAAGAGATGAAAGTGATACAACCGGAAACCGGTCATGATGAAAAGGTGCCGGAGAATAAGAGCAGCGAATTAAACACTATTCAGGATTTTAAAGATTGTTTGCAGCAGATGGCCGGGGAAGATACTTTGGCTCTGGAACTGCACATTGACGGCCCCCATTATCTTAAGGGTAACCTTAAAGCCGTGGGTGTTGCCTCCGGGAAAGAGGCTTTCGGCTATGTGCTAAAATCCGGCGAACAAGATGAGATAATGGATTTAATTAATAGTGCCGGGAAGAAGGATGATGGGCGGCAGTGGGTTATCCATGATGGCAAAATGGCCTTGGCCTTTTTTGGTAAAAAGGGTTTTTCTTCACTTAATTTGTCCGGTGATACCATGGTGGCTGCTTATTTATTGAATCCCGGTGCCGGCCAGCAGGGTTTAGCGGAAATAGTCTTGGAACATCTTAATCTGCCTTTGGTGGAAGATGAGAAGCCGGCTATTACCGCGGCTGAGAAAGCGGCTATGATCCTGCGCCTCCATCATGTCTTGCTGGAAAAGCTGAAGGAAACGGAAATGCTGGATTTATATCAACAGATTGAGCTTCCTTTGGTCTCCATCCTGGCCGATATGGAAGTTAGGGGAGTGAAGCTGGACTTACCTCAATTGGAAGAAATGGGAAGGCAGTTGACGGAAAATATTCATCAGGTGACGGAAGAGATCTACCTGTTGGCAGGAGAGACCTTTAACATTAATTCTCCCAAGCAGTTGGCAGTTATTCTCTTTGAAAAACTGGGATTACCTCCTGTAAAAAAGACCAAGACAGGTTACTCTACTAACGCTGAAGTTTTGGAAGAGTTGGCTCCGCGTCATCCTATCGTAGCCAATATACTTCACTACCGGCAGTTGGTTAAGCTCCATGGCACCTATATTGAGGGTCTGAAGTCTTTGGCGGATCCTGAAACGGGGAAAGTGCACACTACCTTTAATCAGACGGTAACGGCTACCGGTAGGCTCAGCAGCCAGGAGCCCAATTTGCAGAATATCCCTATTCGTTTGGAACAGGGGCGGTTAATTCGTAAAACTTTTATTCCTTCCCAGGCCGGCAGGCTGATTTTGGCTGCCGACTATTCCCAAATAGAATTAAGAGTCTTGGCTCATATTTCCCAAGATACAGGCCTTATTGACGCCTTTATGAAAGGTCAGGATATTCACAGCCGGACTGCCAGTGAAGTTTTTGGAGTAGACATTGGAGAAGTGACTCCTCAAATGCGGCGGCAGGCCAAGGCAGTCAACTTTGGTATTGTATATGGCATCAGTGACTATGGCTTAAGCAGGGATTTAGGGATTACCAGGAAGGAGGCCGGCAAGTATATCGACCTGTATTTTGCCCGTTATCCCGGAGTAAAGCAATATATTGATGGGGTAATTCTGGAAGCCCGGGAAAAGGGCTATGTAAAAACCCTGCTAAACAGGAGGCGTTACTTACCGGATTTATTCAGTTCCAACCGTAACATCAGGGCTTTTGGGGAACGAACAGCTATGAATACCCCTATCCAGGGCAGTGCCGCCGATATCATCAAGCTGGCCATGATTGAGGTGGAAAAACAGCTGGTGGCTCACGGTATGGAAACGGAAATGATCCTGCAAGTCCATGACGAGTTGATTTTTGAAGTGCCTGAAGTGGAATTGTCCCTGGCTGCCAAGTTAATTCGAGGAGCCATGGAAAATGCGGTTCAATTAAGTGTCCCCTTGGAAGTGGATATCAAGGTGGGGCCGAATTGGTATGACATGGAGACGATGGAGAGGGAGAGACAGGATGCCTGAATTACCGGAAGTGGAAACAGTTAAACGGTCGCTGGCTGAAAAGCTGATTGGCGAAAAAATAGTTGAGATAGATATATATTATAGTGGCAATATCAGAGAACCGGAACCGGAATTGCTCAGGGAAATGTTGCGGGGAAATACATTTCAAAAAATAAACCGGAGGGGCAAGTACCTAATATTTTCCCTGTCCGGGGACCTGGCATTAGTGGTCCATCTTAGAATGACCGGTCAGCTCTTATATGTGGAGCCAACCCTACCGGTAGATAAACACACTCATTTGGTGTTTTCTTTATCCGGTGGGCAGGAGCTTCGCTATGTGGACCTGCGGAAATTCGGTACCTTTGACCTTGTTCCCCAAGGAGAGCTGAAATTTCATAAAGGCTTAAGCATTTTGGGAATGGAACCTTTATCACCGGAGTTCACAGTCGAATGGCTGGCGGAGCAACTCCATCAGAAAAATCGCTCCATTAAAAATGTCCTGCTGGATCAAACCATCATTGCCGGTATAGGCAACATCTATGCCGATGAGATCTTATTTGAGGCGAGAATTCACCCGGAAACCATAGCCGGCGAATTAAATCAAGAGCAAATAACCGTACTGCAGCAAGCCGTCGTTAAAATGCTCAATTTAGGGATTACTCACCGGGGTACTTCCATTCGAAACTATGTTGACGGGGACGGCAGGCAGGGCGGATTTCAAGAATTGCTGAGGGTATATGGCCGCAAAGGTAATGCTTGTGAACTTTGCGGGCAGCCTATTGCCAAGACAAAAGTGCAGGGAAGGGGCACTTATTTTTGCCCTTATTGTCAACAATAACTATGGGGTGAGTAGTTTGTACATTATCGGTTTAACCGGCGGTATTGGCACCGGCAAAAGCACTGTAGCAGCCATGTTACAGGAATTGGGGGCCTTGGTTATCGATGCTGATCAGGTGGCAAGGAAAGTGGTTGAGCCCGGCAGCGTTGGCTTACAAGAAATCGTCAATCACTTTGGTCCTGAAGTACTGCTGGCTGACGGGAGTTTAAACCGCAAGGCGCTGGGAGCGGAAATATTTAAAGACGCCGCCAAAAGAGAACTGCTCAACAGTATTACCCACCCCATGATCAAGGCTGAAATTGCAGATGAGCTGGATGAGATACGCAAGAATACTCCTGAAGCCGTGGTAGTGATCGAAGCCCCTTTATTAATTGAGGCAGGCATGGTATCTATGGTTGATGAGGTCTGGCTGGTAACGGTATCAACCCAGGTTCAGATTGAAAGAGTGATGGCCAGGGACCAGATAGATTATAATGCAGCCTTAATGAGAGTTAACAGCCAGATGAGTGCCCAGGAACGTATGGCTTACAGCCAGGTAGTAATTTCTACCGATCCTGGTTTGGAAGAAGTACGGCAGCAAGTAGCAGGCGAATGGCAGCGGGTAAAAAACTTATTGGAGGGAAGCTGTGTTTAAGCATGGTGCCTTTAGATCCGGCTTGATAGGGATAGTACTGCTGCTGATCGGAGCCATAGTGATTCTATTTTTGCCCTGGTTTTGGCGGATGTTTTATCCTCTGCCTTACCGGGATACTATTTTTGCCCAGGCAAAATCAGTTGAAATGGATCCCTATTTGGCAATGGCGGTGATTCGGGTTGAAAGCAAGTTCCGTCCAAAAGCCCAATCAGTCAGGGGAGCAAAAGGACTGATGCAGCTGATGCCGGACACGGCTCAATGGGTGGCCGGGCAGATGGGTGAGGAATATAAGGAGGAACAGCTTTTTGATGTTGAATACAATACCAAGCTGGGCTGTTGGTATTTAGCCAGTTTAATCAAGGAATTTGACGGCAGTTTACCCCTTGCCCTGGCGGCCTATAACGGAGGCCCTAATAATGTTAAGCAATGGCTTGCTGAGGGAAAATGGAATGGGGAATTGAAAAGCATCAACGATATTCCCTTTAATGAAACCAGAGATTTCGTTCAGCGGGTGCTGGATGACTATGATGCCTATCGAAGAATTTATGGCTGGTATCCGAATTTCGCGGAAAAAGGAGGTTTTTGGGGAACAATACCGAATAGGAGTTCTGTAAAGATGCTTAGTTAAGAGGTGGAAGGGTTGAACTGCAAAGAGATTACTACACTAGAGCAAGTAAATGCACTTAAAATTGCGCCGGACCGGAAGTTTTTCTCGGCTGATCATGAAGAAATTGAAACAGGTGCTACAACCGATATTTACTTTGTTAGAACTATGGAAATTCTTTCCGATTTAGGTATAGCGGATACGGAAGTAGTAGGGGAAGTGTTTGGACGTAGGGACGGTATTGTGTCCGGTGTAGAAGAAGTAAAGAATCTCCTGCAGGGAAAACAAGTGGAAGTTTGGTCCTTGCCGGAAGGTGTTGCTTTCCAGCGAAAAGAGGTGATCATGCGCATTAAAGGCCCTTATGATCAATTCGGGGCTTTCGAAACCGTTTTCTTGGGCATGTTGGCCAGTTCCAGTGGTTGGGCCACAGCTGCCAGGGAGGCTAAAGAGGCTGCCGGGGATAAACCGGTAATTTGTTTTGGTGCCCGTCATGTTCATCCTTCGGTAGCACCGGTGATGGAAAGAGCTGCTTTAGTCGGCGGTGTTGATGGGGCCAGTTGTATTCTGGCGGCTAAACTAGCAGGGAAAGCGCCTCAAGGCACAGTTCCCCATGCAGTTTTTTTGATTGTGGGGGATACCCTGGAAGTGGCTAAAGCATATCATCAATTGATGCCCCCCGATGCCAAGCGGATTATGCTGGTAGATACCTTTAAAGATGAAGCGGAAGAATCCCTGCGATTGGCCCGGGAGTTAAAGGATGCCTTGGATGGAATTCGCTTGGATACACCCAGCGAACGAGGGGGAGTGACTCCCGAGTTGGTGAAGGAGGTCCGTTTCCGTTTAGACGCCGAAGGTTTCCAACATGTAGGTATTTTTGTATCGGGAGGTCTTTCTCCGGAAAGGATTAAACTGTTAAGCGCAGCAGGTGCATCTGCTTTTGGTGTAGGCAGTTATATTTCAGCTGCTTCCCCCATTGATATGACTATGGATTTAAAGATGATAAATGGTAAACCCGTGGCAAAAAGGGGGAGGCTACCGGGGCTTACTCCAACAGACCGCTTAGTGAGGATCTTATAGCATGGGACCGGATTACCGGTCTTTTTCATTAGTAATCAGGGAAGGAATGGAGGACCCGTGTTTAGAGAGAGTGGTAATTTATGGATAATAACATTTTTAGTAGCAGTGCTAATAATTACAGGTGGTTGCAGGCAACAAGGAACGGAACCCAGGACGGAAGAGGGGACGGCCGCCGTTGATTATACTTATTTTAGAGTAGGAATGCCTGAAGAAATCTACTCTTTAGATCCGGTTGAAATTACCACCTACGGGGAAATGCTGATCGCCCGTACATTATATGATACTCTTTTTACTTTGGAGGCGGACACGGAAAGATTGGTTCCTCTGTTAGTCGAGCATTGGGAAGTAAGTCCTGATGGACAGACTTATATTTTTCGCTTGAGAAGAGGAATCAAGTTTCATAGTGGGCGCGAACTGACCGCTGAGGATGTAAGGTTCTCCTGGCAACGGCTTGTCGCCAGGGGAGCACCCGGTGAGATTACTAATGCTTTGATGGTGGTTCAAGGTGCTCGCAACTACCTGGAGGGAAGAACCGGTCAGATTAGCGGATTGGAGATCACCGATCCTTATACAATCCAGGTTACCCTGGAGCGTCCTTACCGGCAGTTCTTGCTGGCATTGGCTCATCCCCAAGCCTCCATCGTAGACATGGAGGTAGTCCAGTTAGTGGGGGAAAAGTATGGAGAGCCGGGTACTTTTCAATCTCCCGTAGTTGTCCTGGCAGGTACCGGCCCATTTTCCATTGTGGAATGGATTGGAGGCTATCAAGTAACCTTACAGGTTTTTGATCAGTATCATGGGGAGGCTGCCCAAATTGACCGGCTGGAGTTTTCCCAGTATCCTGATCCGCATACAATTTTAGTTGACTTTCAGGCCGGTCATTTGGATGTGGTCATAACTTCAGGGGACTTAACCCAGCCGGAATTGCCTGAAAAAGGTGTTTTGCCAATCCCGGCAACTGACTTATATTACCTGGGTATCAATCCAAAACTCAAACCTTTTGATAATCCTCTGGCCAGGCAAGCCGTTAGTTTGTCTATCCAGAGAGGAGTTTTAGCCGGAGAAAACCAAGGAGTACCTTTAGAAAGCCTATTGCCCCGTTCCTTGTTGCAGGATGCCTCACCCCGGGTAGCATATACGTACGATACTCAACAGGCCAACCGGCTGTTACAGAATGAAGAAGGGGAAAGCATTTTGCAGCAGCCGTTGACTCTGACTATTCCTGAAGGAGATAAATGGAGGTTACTGGCTGAAGACATTCAAATTCAGCTGGAAGAAGCCGGAATCCCAATTGAACTGCAGAGCCTGCCACGGGCCGATTTCAAAGAAACGGTAAGAAACGGGCAAACCGGTTTCTTTCTTGCTCACTGGCAAAGCGGTCTGCCTACGCCGGAGTTTTTCCTCGAAAATCATTTTGCTTCCTGGGGATTGGCAAATAACGGTGGTGTGGCCAATCCGCTGGTTGATGACCGGTTGCTGTTTGTGCAAACGGCAGCAGATA
>JAAYOX010000391.1 GCA_012520135.1 Clostridia bacterium | reverse complement strand
TACGGCAAGTACCCCGATGTGATCACCAGTATGCAGTTTGAAAGGATGTCCAATGCCTCCGGCCCCACGGGCGGTAAGATTATCCGTCCTTCCGACGGGAAAGAACCTAAAAACGTTGTCTTCATTAAGTGTGTAGGTTCCAGGGATCCGGAAAAAGGAAAGACTTATTGTTCCAGAGCTTGCTGTATGTATACGGCAAAACATGCTCATCAGGTAATCGATAAGATTCCTGATTCCAAAGCTTTTGTTTTCTATATGGATGTGAGAACCCCGGGTAAGGCTTACGATGAATTTTATGAGATGGCTGCCGGTGAAGGTGCCGTTTATGTCCGTGGCCGGGTATCCAAAATCTATCCTCGTGGTGATAAGTTGGTCGTTAAAGGCGAGGATACCCTGGTGGGGATGCCTGTTGAGATTGAAGCAGACCTGGTGGTCTTGGCTACAGCCATGGTGCCCTCCGAGGCTAATGACGAATTGGCCAAAAAACTGAGCATTTCCATGGATAAGGACGGCTGGTTCCAGGAGGCCCATCCCAAGCTTCGCCCCGTGGAAACATTCACTGCCGGTGTTTACCTGGCAGGAGCATGTCAAGGACCCAAAGACATTCCTGACACCGTCAGCCAGGCCAGTGCCGCTGCGGTGAAGGTCTGCAGTTTGTTCTCCAAAACTGAAATGGCTACGGATCCCCAAGTGGCTGCCGTCGATAATGCCATTTGTTCCGGCTGCGGCCTCTGTGTACCCGTTTGTCCTTTCAAGGCCATCGAGCTGGTACCAATTCAGGAAAGAGTTCAGGGTCAGATGCAGGAACGGTTGGTGGCTTCTGTTAACGAAGGACTGTGTCAAGGCTGCGGTAACTGTAACTCGGCTTGCCGTTCCAGCGCCATCAATGTCAAAGGCTTTACTGATCAACAAATACTGATGGAGGTGGATGCATTATGTCTGTAGAACAGGCGCAAGGGGCTCAGTGGGAACCCAAAATTGTCGCTTTTACCTGTCACTGGTGCGCATATGCCGGTGCAGACTTGGCGGGCCTTAACCGCCTCCAGTATCCTCCAAATATCCGCCTAATCCGCGTTCCCTGTTCAGGGCGCGTTAATCCTCAGTTTGTATTGAGGGCATTTCAAAGAGGCGCCGATGCAGTCTTGGTGGCCGGGTGACACCCCGGTGACTGCCACTATGCTAGTGGCAATTACTTCACTCGCCGCCGCTATCTGATTATGCAGCGGATGCTTGAGTATGTCGGTTTGGAGCCGGAGCGTTTCCAAGCACGTTGGGTTTCCGGTTCAGAGAGCGTCAAGTTTGCCACCATTGTCAAGGAGTTGACTGAACAAGTTAGGCCTTTAGGGCCCAATAGGAAGTTGAGGGATGCCAAATGAATGCACAGACTGCCAAAATAAGAGAGATTGCCAAGGAACTGTTGGAGAAGCAGGAAGTGCAAATGGTCATCGGTTGGGAAAAGGGTACCTTTTTCTATAATTCAACTCCTGTATTCATTACCAAGCCCGAAGATGTGGAAAGGCTCATTTGGGATGAATATTGTGCAGTCAATTTAGCAAAATTGCTGATGGATTATAGACACGTTGAGGGTAAAGTCGCTCTCTTTGTCAAGGGCTGCGATGCCCGGGGCATTAACCGGCTGATCCAGGACAAAGTAATTGACAGGGGTAAAACCTATCTGATCGGCCTGCCTTGCCCGGGCATGAAGGATGCCGGAAAGGCGGCTGAATTAGGCAAAGATAAAGCCGGCGAGGCTCCCCTGGAGGCTAAATGTCTCCGTTGTACCCATCCAAATCCGGTAGTATACGACGTATTAGTAGGAGAAGAAGTTCCCGTTACCGGTAAAGAAGACCGTTTTGCCCGGATTGCTGATCTGGAAAAAATGAGTCCCGATGAAAAATTTGAGTACTGGTCCAAGCAGTATGACAAGTGTATCCGTTGCTACGCTTGCCGTAATGTATGTCCCGCCTGTAACTGCCGGGAATGTGTTTTCGATCAGGGACAGACCTGGTTGGAAAGAGCTGTGGAAAGGGGAGGCAACCAGTTTTACGGGTTGGTTAGAGCTTTCCACGTAGCGGGCCGGTGCATTGAATGCGGTGAATGTGAACGGGCTTGCCCCATGGACATTCCCATTATGGATTTGCATCATAAGATTGCCAAAGACATTAACGAGTTGTTTGGCGACTATGAGGCAGGGCTTGATCCGGAAGGACCTTTGCCCTTAGGTATGTACAAAACTGAAGATCCGGAAGAGTTCATGTAAGGGAGGAGGGAAGCCATGAAAAGTTTGAGTAAAGCGAATTTATCCCAGTTTCTGGAGACAATGAACAGTAAAGTCCGGGTTTATGTACCGGTGGAACAAGATGGCGTTTCCCGTTTTGCTCCCTGGAGTCAAGATTGTCAATTGGTATTAGACCGGAATACAATTAACCCGCCGAAGAGATTGTTTTTCCCTCAGACGGAAGAGCTGTACGAGTACCAAGTTGATAAGCAGGATGCCAGTGTTAAATCATTGGCAGTTAAACCGGAACCTTTTGTGGTTTTCGGGATGCGTCCATGTGATGTTCAGTCTTTGAAACTGTTGGATGATGTTTTTCTGACGAAAGGTTATGAAGACATTTATTATAAACAAAAGAGAGAACAGGGGATTGTAATTTCCTTGGGTTGTCCGGAGCCGGAAGAAACCTGTTTCTGTGATTCCTGGGGTGTCAATCCTGCCAGGGCACCTTTGGCAGATATTATGATGATTGAAAGTGAAGACAAATATCTGTTGGAAGCCCAAACGGAAGCCGGAGAGAAGTTATTGGCGGACTTGAGCGGCCAACTCACCGATCAATCAGGGGAACTGCCTGAGGGCAAGCCTTGCAGTCTGAAGGTGAAGAATGAAGGCTTGATGGAACACCTGCAGCCCAAGTTTGAAGATCCCGTCTGGGCAGAGATTTGCCGCAAATGTATCAACTGCGGTACTTGCACCTATTTGTGCCCCACCTGTTACTGTTTCGACATTTTAAACAGAACCAGGGGTAAACAAGGTGTGAAATATCGCTGCTACGATTCCTGTATGTATCCCGAATATACCCTGATGGCCGGCGGTCACAACCCCCGTCCTACCAAGAAAGAAAGGGTTCGCCAGCGTTTTCTCCATAAGCTCCAGTATATTCCGGAAAGATACCAGGAATTAGGGTGCGTAGGTTGTGGACGTTGTATTAAGAAATGTCCTGTCAATTTGGATATTACACGAGTTATCAACCAGTTGTGGGAGGTGGAGTAGATGTGTAATTGCAATGGGTCACACAACGACAATCCTTTACTGCCTGTAGTAGGAAAAATCATTAAAATCGTCGAGGAGACCCCCGATGTAAAGACCTTCCACGTTACCTCAGAAAACGGTAAACCTTTTACCCCTATGCCCGGTCAATTGGGAATGGTATCAATTGTGGATGTGGGAGAGGCCATGTTCTCTGTCACTACTCAGGGGCCTGAACATCTGGAATTTGCGATTAAGCGAGTGGGGACCTTAACCGATGTGCTCCACGAAGCTGAAGTAGGTCAGAGCATCGGTGTTCGTGGTCCTTATGGCAATGGTTTTCCCATTGACTTGTTCAAGGGAAAAGATGTTTTGTTCATCGGAGGCGGTATCGGTCTGGCACCGGTTCGTTCCATGATCAATTACTGCATCGAGAACAGGGATGATTTTGGCAAGCTTACCATCATCTATGGTGCCAGGTCTCCTGAGGACCTTTGTTTTAAGGACGATTTATTCGAGAATTGGCCCAAAGTAAGGGATACTGAAGTTCATGTCACCGTAGATAAAGGAGACGACAACTGGAAAGGCAATGTAGGTTTTGTACCTGCTTTCCTGGAACAGATTAACCCCTCTCCGGAGAATACCATTGCCCTGACCTGCGGACCTCCGATTATGATTAAGTTTGTTCTCCAGAGTCTGGCCAAGATGAATTTCCAGCCGGAGCAGATTGTTACTACTCTGGAGATGCGGATGAAGTGCGGTATCGGTAAATGCGGCCGTTGTAACATCGGCAGCAAGTTTGTCTGCCTTGACGGGCCGGTCTTTACCCTGGCCGAGCTCAACCAAATGCCCAACGAATACTAACACCCAAGCCCTGCAATCGAAAGGTTGCAAGCTGCTGACTACAAGCCAATCGGTGTTAATCGAAGGGCTGAATTGGAGCCAAAATCAAAAGAGCGAAGGAGACTGAGGGAAAATGCCAACGGCATGAGCACCCGCAGGGTGCGATTTCGGAGGCATCCTCAGGCGACTGAGCTCATCCCCAAACCGGGCTCCTCCTGAAGCCCACGATTAACACCGATTGGGGAAATGTAATTTGTTAAAAAGTTGAAGCCCTGCAACTGCAGGGCTTGTTCATTATGGAGGGGAGGTAGTTACGGGTGTATGATTGTCATACTCATCCCCTGGGTCATGAAGGGGGCGATTATACCATAGAAAGATTACGTCCCTTTGTGGAGCGGGGGATGGCAGCGGGACTAAAGGGGTTGGCTTTTACTGATCACGAATGGTATCATCGGCAGATAGATGCTGAAGTAGTGGAAAGACTCAGGGAAGAATATCCTTCCTTCAAAGTCTTGTTGGGTTTGGAAGTAGATTACAAGCCGGGACGGGAGGAAGAATTAAGGGAGATTATTGCCGAAAAGCCTTACGATTTTGTGATCGGTTCCGTACACCATTTGGGGAGCTGGGAATTTGATCATCCTGATTACCGGGACAAGTATAAC
The DNA here is from genome assembly GCA_012520135.1 of Clostridia bacterium. Lineage (GTDB taxonomy): Bacteria > Bacillota > DULZ01 > DULZ01 > DULZ01 > JAAZDD01. The sequence goes on along the minus strand of JAAYOX010000391.1, from coordinate 736 downwards.
CGGTGGGATATCAATGCCCTGTTTGAAGAATATTTTACTGTTGTGGCCCAAGCCGTGGAGACAGGTTTATTTCAACAAGTAGGCCATTTTGATTTAATCAAAGTGTTTGGGTACCGCTATCAGGGAGAACTGTTGGAAGTAGTGGAACCGGTCCTCCAAAAGATTAAAGAACAAGGCATGGTCGTTGAAGTCAATACCAACGGCTTAAATAAGCCGGTTCAGGAAGCATATCCTACTCGAGAGATTATCCAAAGATGTTTGGCTTTAGATATTCCGTTGACTTTATCATCAGATGCCCATGAACCCCGGCAGGTAGGGCAGTATTTTAACAAAATCCGTCCCTTGTTAAGAAGTATGGGCTGCCGCCAACTGGCCCATTTTGAGCAAAAGAAAATGGTTATAGAAGACTTTTAGCATATAGCAGTTATCCTTCGAATAGATAATGATCAAAGTTCATTGCAGCTTATTGACAAACTGCATGGAGTCAAATCGATGTTAATCGTGGGCTTCAGAGGAGCCCGGTTTGGGGATGAGCTCGGTCGCCTGAGGATGCCTCCGAAATCGCACCTAACGGTGCTCATACCGTCGGCATTTTCCCTCAGTCTCCTTCCCTCTTTTGATTTTGGCTCCAATTCAGCCCTTCGATTAACACCGATTAGCTATATTTCGCATGTCTATTTTCGGCAGTTGGTGTAAGGCTGTAATGTTTGCTTCGCTACGGCGGAGTGCCTACGCC
>JAAYOX010000390.1 GCA_012520135.1 Clostridia bacterium | reverse complement strand
GCTCAGCCCCGGACTGTACAGCCCGCTGGGCAAAATCGACCCGGGTAAGTTCATTAATATCCACCAAAATAACGGTTTTAATTTGATTGATCGCCTCTTCTAATTGAGACGAACGATAAAAGTCAAAAGTGTCTTTATAGAGAGCAAAAAAGCTTTTGACCGGTTGACTCAATTTGCCAGGCAGTACCATTTTTGCCTCGGGATAGAGCTTTTGGGCTCCAACCATGGCTGCCAATCCGTCAAAATCCAGGTTTTCATGGGAACAGATAATTTGCATCACCAACACACTCCGGCCTAAGCTTTTTCATTTTGTAAGCGAACAGGTATTCTATGCTTCCTCAACATTTCTTCGTAAGTTTCCCGTTCAATGATTAAGTCAGCTCTACCCGATTGCACCAGAACTACCGCCGGTCGACCCAAGCCATTGTAATTGCTTGCCATGGAGTAGCCATAGGCACCTGTACAAGAAACAGCCAAAATATCCCCTGCTTCTGCTTTCGGCAAATTAATGTCCCAAATTAACATATCGCCGGATTCACAGCACTTGCCGGTCACACTTACTAACTCGTCCTTGGGGTGATTCATTTTGTTGGCAATGGCCCCTTCATATTTGGCTTGATATAAAGAAGGTCTGATGTTATCCGCCATACCACCGTCCACAGCAATATATTTACGGATACCGGGAATAGTTTTAATTGAACCGATGGAATAGAGGGTTGTCCCGGCATTGCCGATAATGGAGCGGCCCGGCTCCACTACTATTTTAGGCACAGGGTAATCATGTTTTTTCGCCCATTCACTGATAGTTTCCGTTACTGTCTTACCATAGTCTTTAATGTCAGCAGGACTGTCTTCTGCCGTATAGTAGATCCCAAAACCGCCACCCAAGTTTAAGATTGGACAAATAATACCGGTTTCTTTTCTGATTTGAATCAGGAAATCAAACATTAACCGGGCTGTGTGGGCATAGAAGCCCATATCGAACACTTGAGAGCCGATATGGCAATGAATGCCCTTAAAAACAAGATGGGGGTAGTCAGATAAGCTTTTGACTGCCGCCATGGCTTGCCCGTTAGGTAAAGTAAAACCAAATTTGGAATCGATCTGCCCCGTTTGGATATACTCATGGGTATTGGCCTCAACGCCGGGAGTAACCCGGAGCAGTATCGAGGGCTTTTTTCCCAAAGAGGCCGCCAGATTATTCAGCATTTTTAATTCATCCGCATTGTCCACTACAATATGGCCTACATGATTGGTCAAGGCCATCTCCAGTTCCTTGGAACTTTTGTTGTTACCATGGAAATAGATGTCACCGGTGGGAAAACCGCTTATTAAAGCGGTATAAAGTTCTCCGCCGGAAACCACGTCCAGTCCCAGTTTTTCTTCGGCAATGATCCTGCAGATAGCAGGAGAACTAAAGGCCTTGCTGGCATAGACTACCTGGTTGTTGGGGTAGGGTTTAACAAAAGCCTCATAATACCGGCGACAGGTCTCTCTGATTAAGGTTTCATCCAACACGATTAAAGGGGTACCGAATTCTTCAGTTAAGGCAACAGTATCGCATCCGCCTATCTCCAAGTTTCCTTTGGCATTAACCGCCATAGTTCCGTGTAATTTCATCTTTTCCTCTCCCCCGTTATGTCTTAAAAAATGACTGGTCTTTCTCCCAGTCATGCAGATTGTAGGCAAAAGTATAATCGATTAACATCGATTTGGTTTAAAGTAGTTGGTCAACAAGCAGAATGACTGGACTTTATACCAGTCATACTAATTGGCCTCAACGTTTGCACCGCTAATTTTGCGGATAGTCTAACATACTGTAAATAATTTGTCAAAAGAAAATTCGCTTATGCTCCGGTTCCGACCGCTTTCAAATTAGACCACTTGCCACAGCGATCCCCCCAACGGGCGATAATCGCCTGGTCTTGCTTAATCTGAATGACTTCGCAGCTATTGGGACAATCCTGGCATTCAAACCCGGACTGGCGGAAAGCGTAATGGGCGCAATCAAATCCTTTGAAAGAAGTATTCTTTCCTTTTAGCCATTCTTCCCTGGCCAGTACTGCCATGCCGATGGCCCCCATCACATCATAGTGTTCAGGTACGATGACCTCTGTGCCTAAGGCTTTTGTGAAAGCATCCCTAATACCTGCATTAGCGGCTACGCCACCCTGAAATACGATTGGTCCCAGTATTTCTTTTCCTTTACCTAAATTGCTTAAAAAATTACGCACTAAAGCCTGGCACAATCCGGCAATTATTTCTTCCAAACCATGACCCATCTGTTGTTTATGGATCATATCGGACTCCGCAAAGACAGTGCACCTGCCGGCAATACGTACAGGGTTTTGGGCCTTTAATGCCAAGTTGCCGAATTCTTCAATAGGAAGCCCCAAGCGGCCGGCTTGCTGATCTAAAAACGAACCGGTACCGGCAGCGCAAACTGTATTCATGGCGAAATCAGTGACGATTCCATCCCGTAAAATAATCAATTTGGAATCCTGTCCCCCGATTTCCAGTACCGTCTGGACTCCCGGAACCAACTCAGAGGCAGCTATAGCATGGGCGGTTATTTCATTCTTGACAATATCCGCTCCTACTAGGATCGATACCAAATGACGGGCACTGCCTGTAGTACCGGCTCCTGCAATTTCAACAGTGTTGTGCCATTTTTCGTTTAGCTGTGCCAATCCAGTTTGAACAGTGGCAATAGGCTGTCCTTTAGTTCTTAAATATGTTTTATCGATTAAATTCCCTGCTTGATCAATTAATACTAAATTAGTACTGACTGATCCTACATCGATACCTAAAAACATGGTTTCCTTCATTAACTCGATCTCCTTTGCCGGTATCTAATCATATCTACAAAGGCTTCTAAGCGGGTTAGCAAGCCGGCTTCCCCTGTTTGTTCGTCTACATATAATGTTAACGCCGGGATCCCATATTCTTCTGTTACACTAGGCAACACTGAATGGGCCACAATTTCTGGCATACAAGTCAAAGGAGCAATTTGAATGACACCGTCTACTCCCTTTTGGGCATATTGAACGGCACTCCCGATAGTTTCCCGGCCATGGCCGCCTACGAAAGAATTGAGATAGGGCTTGGCTAATCCCGGGGCTCTTTTGGTTCCTTCGATGTTAAGCAAACCTCCCAGCAAATGCTCGTTAATCCAGCTGCTGAGAAATAAGGGACGCAGTACTTCTACTCCCAGACTGTTCAAGTGTTTCTCCAGATTTAGGTTGACAAACGGCTCCAGTACCGTGTAGATTTCACCGACCAATACAATTTTGACAGGTCGAAACTCTTCCGATAAAGCCACATCATCCATCAGGGCCAGATAGTCCCGGGTAATTTCCTTAATACGCGGAATACTGTCGGTAGATTGTAACCGGGTTCGTGCTTGACTAAGGAGGGAATCAATACTTCCTTTTTTCGCTTCCTTGGCCCTTAATATTAAGGCTTTCTCTTCCAGAAGATCCATGGATCTGGTTTTATGCCAGGTAAGTTTAATTGCAGCTACAACCTGCCTCCAGGATACTTGTTTAAGGTGCTTAATCTTATCCCATAATTCGCGAGGGTGGGCATCGGGAGGTTCCAGAACAATCAAGTTCATCTTGATCCCCAGATCCCGCAGAATTTCTTGCTGTATAGCTCCGTAATAGCCAATCCGGCAAGGGCCAATCCCTCCTACCATCAATGCAGTATCAGCACCCTGTTCATAAGCTTCCAGGTAGTTGCCCAAGTTAATTTTGAGAGGAAGGCAGGCAAACTCAGGAGAATGCTGAACGCCCAGTGACAAAGTCTTTTTAGTACATGGAGGTGGAACCACCACCTCCAAACCTATGCCCCTTAACAAGGTTTCAGCAGTCAATGATAGGTTTCCCATATGGGGAAAAGTTACTTTCAAGATATTTTCCTCCTAGCAATCATGTCGACAAAAGCCTCCAAGCGCGTATCAAGTCCTGCTTCGCCGGTATGCTCATCAATAGTAAGACTTAAGAATGGTTTTTGACCGTTCCGTCTTAAAAAACGCTCCAATAATTCCGCCACCATGGAATCGGGACCACAACCAAAAGAAGCAACATGAATGATTCCCGCAATATCTTCACTTTGTTCCAAGTGGAAAGCACTGCCTACTATTCTATGACCCAAAGTCCAGAATAACCGTTTCGGTAGCACTTTAGCAGCTTGATCAACTGCTTTTTCATCAATGTTTTCGGCAGTCACCGTTTCCACTCCAAGCTTGCCAAGTTTTTCAATGATATTCATACTGGCGTAAGGATCATAGATGTTGTAACCATGGCCTAAAAGACCTACTTTAAACCGTTTTTCCCGGCAGACAAGCTTAACGGAATCCAGGACTGTCATTGGGTTTTGTCCTTGCTTCAGTGCCTTTTGGTATTCTTCCAAGGCGATTAAACCTTTGACACAAGCCCTTTTTACTGCGCCCGGTTCATGACCAAGCTTGAGGCCCAACTGTTCCAAATCGTATTTGATACCTTGTTTGCGACGACTCCCGTCAAAAGTATGCTCGATTACAGCCGGCAACCGGCTAAAGTTAGCTCTAATCATATCCGGTAGTCCCATAAACTTAGGACAAATATAGCTTTTGCGTTGAATGCTGATCAGTCTGGGCAAAAACAGGTAATCTACTTTATCCAATAGGCTGGCCACATGACCGTAGTAAATCTTGACAGGATAGCAGACTTCATCTACGGCTTTTTGTATACCCAGATCCACCATTCGTTTGTCGGTGGTGGGAGCCAGGATAACTTGATAACCAAGCTCCCTAAAAAAAACATCCCATAAGGGAAATAAATAATAGTAGAACAATGCTCTGGGTATACCGATGGTTTTGGTTTCCATGACAATTCCACCTTGATTTGTTTGATAATCAGTATTATACCCATGACATGGGATGTTCTAATCACCCTTCAGTTCTTTTACATGGTTAAGGATTGCCTCTACCGCTTTCAAAGTAATTGGTGCTCCCTCTTCACCGGCATCTTTGCCGCTCATTTTGCCTGTATCACCGGTACCGACGATAACCGGAACATCCAATTCAGGTAATACGCTGACGGTATCACCGATTAAGTATTTTTCTTCTACCGGATTCCCATTCTTGTCTACAGGCCCTTCGTATACTTTTCCTTCATTGGTAATGGAAAAGTCAACGGGAGTGCCTTTGGCATCACTAATATTGGAGGCTACAGCTACTACCCCCAGCAATTCAATATCGGAATCATTAGCCAACCGGACCAAGGCAGCTTCTCCTTGGCCAACCCCATGGTCGCCCCGGTCATCCAGGAGTACCACTACCGGATCGTATGGGGTTCTTTTGATCATTTCGATCAGTTTATCGCCGGATAAAGGGGTGGGATTGCCTGCCGAGCTGGAAATAAAACGCCCACCAATAGTCCGGGCAATTTCCTCTACTGCTTTTTTAGCTAATAAATCACCGTCTGTAATAGCGATTACTTTTCTCTTCATCTTTGTTAGCCTACCGGCTTAAACATAACGGCAAAAACATACCCAAAGACAACCGCTGTAGCTACGCCTAAAGCGGTGGCCTCGATGCCGCCGCTAAGGGCTCCCATTAACCCTCTGGTTCGGGCTGCCTCAATGGCTCCTTGGGCCAGTGAGTGACCAAAACCGCTGACGGGAATAGTAGCGCCGGCTCCTGCTAAATCTACTAAAGGCTGGTACAAGCCTAAAGCACTTAAGACAG